>NZ_JAQMIL010000043.1:0-78382 GCF_029990105.1 Bradyrhizobium sp. Arg237L
TCCCGCGAATCATCGTTCAACTCACGGAATCAGCGATCAAATTCCTTCGCAAGATGTGCGAATATGACAGCCGTCATTCCGGGGCGATGCGAAGCATCGAGCCCGGAATCCATTTCGCCGCTTGCGCCCGTAGCCCGATGGATTCCGGGTTCGCGCTACGCGCGCCCCGGAATGACGGAAGGACTTGTCCGCCGCCTGGCCAATTCGATCTGCTCTTGCAGGAAATCGACGAACTCGATGCCCTGCGCCTTGAGCGCCTTCGGATAGAGCGAGGCCTTGGTCAGCCCCGGCAGCGTATTGGTCTCCAGATAGATCGGGCCCTTGGCGGAGATGATGAAGTCGGTGCGGGAATAGCCGGCGCAGGACAACGCCCGGTGGGCGCGGAGCGCAAGGTCCATGATCGCAGCGCTGATATCAGGCGAAAAGCGCCCGGGACAGATCTCCTGGGTCGATTTGAGCAGGTATTTTGCGGTGTAGTCGAACGCGCCCTCCGCCGGCACGATCTCGATCGGCGGCAGCGAGAAGATTGCGCCGTCGGACCGCTCCAGCACGCCGCAGGTTGCCTCCACGCCCGCAACGAACGGCTCGATCAGATATTCCTCCGCCCTGGCGGCGTTGCGGACGGCGACGATGTCCTGCTTCGCATTGACGAAGATCAGGCCGTAGCTTGATCCGTCGCGCGCAGGCTTGGCGATCAGCCTGCCGTATTCGGCGAAGGCAGCGTCGATCTCGTCCAGGGCGATGCCGCTCGGCGCCGGCACGCCCGCAATCGCCGCGAATCGCTTCGCCGCGACCTTGTCGAAGGCAAGATGCGAGGAAGCCGAGCTAGAACCGGTGAAGGGGATGCCGCGCATCTCGCACATCGCCTGCAATTCGCCGTTCTCCGCGCTGCCACCGTGCAGGCCAAGCACCAGCACGCGATCCTCGCGGGCAGCCTGGTCGAGCGCCTGCGCGAGCGGGATGCCGCGCGTGCCGGGCCTGAACTCGTCCTGGAAGGGCCTCGCATGTTCGAGAAGCTGCTCGGACCGCACGACATGGACATTGTCAGCCACGTCCCAGAACCAGAGATCGGCCTCCGGCAAAGCCTGGTGCAGCGCCTGCGCGCTTGCCACCGAGACGAGGCGTTCCTTGTTGCTGCCGCCGAAGAGAATGGTCGTTCGCATCGCTGTTGCCTTCAGTCATTCCGGGATGGTCCGACAGGACCAGACCCGGAATCTTCTCTCCGTATAAGCTCTGGATTCCGGGTTCGCGCTTCGCGCGCCCCGGAATGACTACGGAATCCCGATTCGCTTGATTTCCCAGTGTAACTCGATTCCCGACGTCTCTTTCACCCGCTGCCGCACGGTTTCGCCGAGCGTCTCGATATCGCGTCCGGTGGCATTGCCGGCGTTGATCAGGAAATTGCAGTGCATCTCCGAGACCTGGGCGCCGCCGACGCGCAGGCCGCGGCAGCCGGCGGCATCGATCAATTTCCAGGCGCTGTTGCCCGGCGGGTTCTTGAACGTCGAGCCGCCGGTCTTCTCGCGAATCGGCTGTGCGGTCTCGCGGTGGGTCTGCACCTCGTTCATGCGCGCGCGGATCGCCTCGGGCGCGGTGATCTTGCCGCGAAAGCGGGCGGAGGTGAAGATGATCGAGGGATCGACGCCGCTGCTGCGATAGACGAATTTCATGTCGGCATTGGTGAAGACATGCTTGGTGCCGTCGCGGCCGATGCCGGTGGCATCCAGCAGCACATCCTTGGTCTCGCCACCGTTGGCGCCCGCATTCATGCGCAGCGCACCGCCGATGGTGCCGGGGATGCCGAAGAAGAACTCCATGCCGCCGATATCAGCCGCAGCCGCCGTCTCCGCCACGCGCTTGTCGAGCGCCGCGGCGCCGGCGCTGACGACGTCGCCTTCGGCCCTGGTCTCGCCGAATGCGCGCGGCGCGAGGCGAATCACGACGCCCGGCATGCCGCCGTCGCGCACGATCAGGTTCGAGCCGACGCCGACGACATAGACAGGCAACTCCTGCGGCAAGCGCGCGAGGAAATAAGCGAGGTCGTCCTCATCCGCCGGCGTGAACAGCACCTGCGCCGGTCCGCCGACGCGAAACCAGGTCAGTTCCGCCAGCGACTGGTTCGCCAAGAGACGCCCGCGCAATTCCGGCATCGCGGCTTTCAGCTCTGGCGTGATGTCGGGGAAACCGGCCACGCTAGCCCAACGCCTTCAATTCGCCGGGCAATGCGTAAGCCCATTGCGTGATGTTGCCGGCGCCGAGGCACACGACGAGATCGCCGGGCTTGGCAAGGTCGCGAACGATTTTCGCAAGCTCGCCGGCATTCGGCAGCGGGATCACCTCGCGATGGCCATGCGCGCGCAGGCCGAGCACGAAATGATCGCGGTCGATGCCCGGGATCGGCGCCTCGCCTGCCGGATAGACCTCGGCGACGACAACGGCGTCGGCGTCGTTGAAGCAGGTGCAGAATTCCTCGAACAGCGACTGCAGGCGGGTGAAACGATGCGGCTGCACCACGGCGATGATCTTGCCGCTGTAGGACTCGCGCGCCGCCTTCAAGACCGCAGCGATCTCGACGGGATGGTGGCCGTAATCGTCGATCACGATGACGCCGTTCCATTCGCCGGTCTTGGTGAAGCGCCGCTTCACGCCGCCGAAGCCTGCGATGGCCTTGCGGATCGCTTCGTCGGAAATGCCAAGTTCACGCGCGACCGCGATCGCCGCGGTGACATTCAACGCATTGTGGCGGCCGGGCATCGGCAGCACGATATCCGATATCTCGTGCACCACGTCGGTTTTGCGGTTGCGGAAGGAGACCTTGAACTTCGAGCCGCCGGGAATCGGCTGCAGGTCGACCAGCCGCGCATCGGCCTGCGGATTTTCGCCATAGGTGATGATGCGGCGGTCCTCGATGCGGCCGACGATCGTCTGCACCACAGGATGGTCGATGCACATCACCGCAAAGCCATAGAACGGCACGTTCTCGACGAAGGCGCGGAACGCGTCCTGCACGGCCTCGAAGGTCTTGAAATGGTCGAGATGCTCGGGGTCGACATTGGTGACGATGGCGACATCAGTCGGTAGCTTCAGGAACGTGCCGTCGCTTTCGTCGGCTTCCACCACCATCCAGTCCCCTGCGCCGAGCCGCGCATTGGTGCCATAGGCATTGATGATGCCGCCATTGATCACGGTCGGATCGAAATCGCCGGCATCGAGCAGCGCTGCGACCATCGAGGTGGTCGTGGTCTTGCCATGGGTGCCGGCGATCGCGACGCAGCTCTTCAGCCGCATCAATTCGGCGAGCATCTCGGCACGGCGCACCACGGGAATGCGCTGCGCGCGCGCCGCCATCAGTTCCGGATTGTCGCGCTTGATCGCGGTCGAGACCACGACGACGTCGGCGCCGTTGATGTTCTCGGCCTTGTGGCCGACCGAAACCTTGACGCCCTTGTCGCGCAACCGCACGACATTGCCGCTCTCGGACGCGTCAGAGCCCTGCACGGTGTAGCCGAGATTGCAGAGCACCTCGGCAATGCCGCTCATGCCGATGCCGCCGATCCCGATGAAGTGGATAGGTCCGATCTCGCGCGGCAGTCTCATGGTTCGTTTTCCCTCGTCATGCCCGGCACTTGCCCGGTCACCCACGAATCTCCTGCCCTTCATGCAAGACGCGGATGGCCGGGACAAGACCGGCCATGACGCCAAACGGGCGAAAATTCGCTGTTCCGGCCTAAATTCCAGCCACTTTCACCACCAGATCGGCCAGCCGCTCAGCGGCGTCGAGCCGGCCGGCGCCGCGCGCGGCTGCCGCCATCGCCGTCAATTTCTCAGGTTCGGCCGCGAAAGCAGAGATTTCGGCCGCCAACCGGCCTTGCGTGAATTCCGCCTGCGCAATCCGCAGCGCGCCGCCGGCCTGCGACAGCACGCCGGCATTGGCGAACTGGTCCTGGTCGATCGCGCCGGGCAGCGGCACCAGGATCGAGGGCCGGCCGATCGCGGCGAGCTCGGCGACGGTGCCGGCACCGGAGCGCGAGATCACGAGATGGGTGGCGGCTAGTCTTGCCGGCAGGTCGGCGAAGAACGGCGCGAGCTCGGCATTGATCTTGAGCCGGTCATAGACCGCGCGCACCCGCGCCATGTCCTCCTCCCGCACCTGCTGGGTGAGGATCAGCCGGCTCCACAGCGCGGGCTCGAGCTTTTCGATCGCGCCGGGCACGATATCGCTCATCACCCGCGCGCCCTGGCTGCCGCCGACCACGAGCAGGCGCAGCGGCCCGTTCGGCTCCGGCGTGGCAAACGGCACCGCGGCAGCCGCGAGGACCGCGGGCCGCATCGGCGTGCCGACGGTGGTGGTCTTGCCGGCCAGCGCCGGATCGCGATCGAGCACGCCGGGCAGCGAGGTCGCGATCGCATTGACGCGGCTGGAGAGGAAGCGATTGGCGCGGCCGAGCACCGCGTTGGCGTCATGGATGATGCCGGGTACGCCGAGCAGGCGCGCGGCGAGCAGCGGCGGCACCGTGGGGTAGCCGCCGAAGCCGACCACCGCGGCCGGCTTCAGACGGCGCACCAGATTGGCGGCAACCACGATACCGTAGCCGAGCGTGATCGCGGTGCGGGCGAGCGTGATTGGATTGCGTCCGCGCACCGTCTCGCTCGGCACCACATCGATATTTTCCTTGGAGAACAGTCCGCTGTAGCGCAGCGCGCGGGCGTCGGTCGCGAGCCGCACGCGCAGGCCGCGCTTGATCAGTTCCACGCCGAGCGCTTCGGCGGGGAACAAATGGCCGCCGGTGCCACCGGCCGCAAGCAGGATGAGGGGCGCGTTGTCCATGGTCTCAAATAGCCGACGGCGCTAGTCAGGCATAGCCCTGCACGGCGCCGGCCGCGTTCACGGATTCGATCTCGGTGCGCGGGCGCTGCCGGGTCAGCGCCAGCATCATGCCGACGCCGTAGGCCAGCGAGACGATCGAGGAGCCGCCATAGGAGATGAACGGCAGCGTCATGCCCTTGGCGGGGATCAATTGCAGATTGACCGCCATGTTGATCGCAGCCTGCACGCCGAACAGGATCGCAAGCCCCGACGCCGCAAAGCGGGCGAACATGTCCTCGGTCGCATAGGCGCGCGAGAGCGTGCGGATCACCACGAAGGCGAACAGCGCCAGCAGCGCGAGGCAGAGGATGATGCCGAATTCTTCCGCGGCGACCGCGAAGACAAAGTCGGTGTGGCTGTCCGGCAGGCTGCGTTTTGCAATGCCCTCGCCCGGCCCGAGCCCGAACCAGCCGCCGTTCCAGAATGCCTCCATCGCCATGTCGACCTGGAAGGTGTCGCCGGAGGCCGGATTCATGAAGCGCTTGATGCGGCCGGCAACGTGCGGGACGAACAGATAGGCGCTGAACAGGCCGAGGCCGGCGGCGCCCGCAAGCCCCGCGACCCAGATCATCCGCATCCCTGCGATGAAGAACAGCGCACCCCACACCATCAGGATCAGCATGGTCTGGCCGAAATCGGGCTCCATTACCAGCAGCGAGACCAGCGTCAACAGCAGCACCAGCGCCATCGAGGTCGCCGGCATTTCCGGACGCCTGGTCGATTCCGCAAACAGCCAGGCCGCGAGGATCACGAAGGCCGGCTTTGCCGATTCGGAAGCCTGGATGTTGACGCCGACCAGCGTGATCCAGCGCCGCGAGCCCTTCACCTCCGGGCCGACCAGCAAAGTCATCACGATCAGCGCGATGCTGACGAAGAACACCACCACCGCGGCGCGCCGGATCTGGCGCGGCGACAGGAAGGAGACCGTGATCAGCACGATGAAGGACGGCAGCAGGAACATCACGTGCCGGCTGAAGAAATGGAAGGGGTCGAGCCCGATCCGGGTCGCGACCGGCGGGCTCGCCGCCAGCGACAGGATGACACCGCCGAACATCAGCGCGATGACCGCCGCCAGCAGCGGCTTGTCAATGGTCCACCACCAGTCGGAGAACGGGGTGCGTTGATCACGGGCGAGCATGGGCGTCCCCAGAATGCCGAGGTAACGGCCATTGGTGGACGAGGATGGTTTCCGAAGGGTTAATGGAGTGAGCAACTTTGGAGATAGAGCGAACCTCTCTCCCCTCGTCATGCCCGGCCTTGTGCCGGGCATCCACGTCTTTGCCGCCGCAACGAAGGGAAGACGTGGATGGCCGGGACAAGCCCGGCCATGACGGGCTACATCACCACCGGCTTGACGCCGGGCAGCGCTGTCACGAGGTCGCGGAAGGCGGCGCCGCGGATTTCGAAATTGCGGTACTGGTCGAACGAGGCGCAGGCCGGCGACAGCAGGACAACCGGGTCAGTGAGCCCAGAGGCTTCCGCGTCACGCGCGGCGTCGGCGACTGCTACATCCAGCGTCTGCGAAATCTCGTGCGGCACGGCCTCGCCGAGCGTGCCGGCGAATTCCTGCGCGGCCTCGCCGATCAGATAGGCTTTGCGGATGCGCGGGAAATAGCCAGTCAGGCTGGTGATGCCGCCGGCCTTGGGCTTGCCGCCGGCAATCCAGAAGATATCGGAGAAAGACGACAGGGCATGGGCGGCTGCATCCGCGTTGGTGCCCTTGGAGTCATTGACGAACAGCACGTTGCCGCGGCGGCCGACCTGCTCCATGCGGTGGGCGAGGCCGGGAAAGCTGCGCAGGCCGTTTTGCAGCACATCCGTCGAGATGCCCATCGCCAGCGTGCAGGCCGCAGCGCATGCCGCGTTCTGGGCATTGTGCAGGCCGCGGAGCGAGCCGATGCCGCCCAGTCGCGCGACCTCGCTGCGCGCGGCGCCCGACGCCAGCACGATGGTCTCGTGTTCGACATAGATGCCGTCCGGCAGCGGGTTCTTCACGGACACCCGCACCACGCGCTTGCCTGACCGATCCAGGCGATCGGCGATGTTGCGGCAGAAGATGTCGTCGACGCCGACGATCGAGGTGCCACCCGGCTGCACGCCGGCCACCAGCCGCTCCTTCACCGCAGCGTAATTCTCCAGCGTGCCGTGGCGATCGATGTGGTCCTCGCTGACATTGAGCAGGATGCCGACGGACGAATCGAGCGAAGGCGTGAGGTCGATCTGGTAGGACGACATCTCGATCACGTGCACACGCCCCATCCGCGGCGGCTCCAGCGACAGGATCGCGGTGCCGATGTTGCCGCCCATCTGGGTGTCGTAGCCGGCGACCTTCATCAGATGGGCGATCAGCGCTGTCGTGGTCGACTTGCCGTTGGTGCCGGTGATGGCAACGAAAGGCGCTTGCGGCGCGTGCCGCCGTCGCTCGCGGCAGAACAGTTCGATGTCGCCGATCACCTCGACGCCGGCCTGGCGCGCCAGCAGCACGCTCCAATGCGGCGCCGGATGAGTCAGTGGCGCGCCGGGGGTCAGGATCAGCGCGGCGAAATTCGTCCAGGAGACCGAGCGCAGGTCCGCGGTGACGAAACCGGCCTGCGCGGCCTTGGTGACGTTGTCGGAATTGTCGTCGCCGGCGATCACCTCCGCCCCACCCGCCTTCAGCGCCTGGCAACTCGCAAGCCCCGAACCGCCGAGTCCGAACACGGCGACCGTCTTGCCCGCGAAAGAGGTGACAGGGATCATCGCAGCTTCAGCGTGGAAAGGCCGGCGAGCGCCAGCATCACGGCGATGATCCAGAAGCGGATCACGATCTGCGGCTCGGTCCAGCCCTTCTGCTCGAAATGATGGTGCAGCGGCGCCATCCGGAACACGCGCTTGCCGGTGAGCTTGAACGAGGCCACCTGCACGATCACCGAAACCGCCTCCAGCACGAACAGGCCGCCGATCACCGCCAGCACGATCTCGTGCTTCACCGCGACCGCCGTCGCCCCGAGCATGCCGCCGAGCGCGAGCGAGCCGGTGTCGCCCATGAAGATCGACGCCGGCGGCGCGTTGAACCACAGAAACCCAAGACCTGCGCCCAGCACGGCGCCGCAGAGCACCGCGAGCTCGCCGGTGCCGGCGACGTAGTTGATCTGCAGGTAGTCGGAGAACACCGCGTTGCCGGTGAGATAGGAAATCATGCCGAAGCTGGCAGCCGCGATCATCACCGGAACGATGGCGAGACCGTCGAGGCCGTCGGTCAGGTTCACCGCGTTGCCCGCGCCGACCATGACGAAGGCGCCGAAGATCACGAAGAACCAGCCGAAATTGAACACCAGATCCTTGAAGAAGGGAATCGCGAGCGAGGTCGAGGACACGTCGCGCCCGAGCCGCACCAGCGCGTAACAGGCGGCGAGCGCGATGATCGCCTCGATCGCGAGGCGCAGCTTGCCGGCAAAGCCGCTGTGGCTCTGCTTGGTGACCTTCAGATAATCGTCATAGAAGCCGACGAAGCCGAAACCCAGCGTCACCGCCAGCACGATCCAGACATAGGGATTGATCGGGTTGGCCCAGAGCAGTGTCGCCACGACGACGCCGGACAGGATCATCAGCCCGCCCATGGTCGGCGTGCCCTTCTTCGTAATCAGGTGCGATTGCGGGCCGTCGGTGCGGATCGGCTGGCCCTTACCCTGGCGCAGCCGCAGATGATCGATGATCCAGGGCCCGAACAGGAACACGAACAGCGCGCCCGTCACCATCGCCCCGCCGGTGCGGAAGGTGATGTAGCGGAACACGTTGAGCGCCCCCCGGAACACCCCGAAGCCGGGCACCGTGTTGGAAAGGTCGATCAGCCAATAAAACATTCAATATGCCTATACCGCTTCTTCATGCGCGGCTTTGCCGGGAAAGCGCTTTTCCAGCGCGTTGACGATCCGCTTCATCTTTGAACCCAGCGATCCTTTGACCATGACGGCGTCGCCGGGGCGGATGGCCGCGACCGCCTGGGTCTCCAGACTCGCCGAGTTATCGGCATAGCCTCCCCGCCTTCCCGTGGAAAGAGCGTCCCAGAGGTTGCGCATCAGCGGACCACAACAATAAACGAGGTCGATATTGTTGACGTTGACAGCCTCGGCCAAACCGCGATGCAGCGCAGGCCCGGTCGGCCCGAGTTCGAGCATGTCGCCGAGTACCGCGATGCGGCGGCCGTGCGGGCCGAGCTGGGCCTGCCCGAGCACGTTCAGCGCGGCCGCCATCGACGCCGGATTGGCATTATAGCTTTCGTCGATCAGCGTCGCCTCGCCGGTCCCTACCTCGAGGATGCGCCGCGCACCGCGGCCCGCGGGCGCCTCGAGCTGCGACAGCGACAATGCCGCGCGCGCAAGGTCCGCCCCGATCAGCGCCGCGCCGGCGAGCACGGCGAGCGAGTTCATCGCCATATGGCGGCCCGGCATGCTGATCGTGTAGGTGACGTCGCAGCCGAGGACGTTGGCATGGACAGCGGAACAGGTCGCGTGGAGCGACACATCGATCAGCCGCGCATCGGATTGCGCGTCCGTGCCGAAGGAAACGACGCGTGGGATGCCAAGTTCCTTCGCGCGGGCTTCGAGCCTTCCGAATTGCGCATTGTCGCGGTTGAGCACGACGGCGCCATCAGGCTCGAGACCGAGAAAGATCTCCGCCTTGGCGTCCGCGATCTCTTCGATGCCGGAAAAGAACTCCAGATGCACCGGCTCCACGGTGGTGATGACGGCAACATGCGGCCGCACCAGCTTCACCAGCGGCGTGATCTCGCCAGCATGGTTCATGCCGATCTCGAACACCGCAAAGCGCGCCGATGCCGGACAGCGCGCCAGCGACAGCGGCACGCCCCAATGATTGTTGAAGGAAGCAACGGAGGCATGCGTCTCGCCCTGCGCCGAGAGCACATGCCGCAGCGCTTCCTTGGTCGAGGTCTTGCCGACCGAGCCGGTGACCGCGATGATCCGAGCGTTGAGCCGCGCGCGCGAGGCGTGGGCAAGATCGACCAGAGCAGCGAGCACGTCGTCGACGATCAAGAGCGGCGCATCGGCGGGGAACTTTTCGCGCTGCGCGCTTTCGACCACCGCGAGCGCCGCGCCCGCTTTCAATGCGGCCTCGACAAAACTGTGGCCGTCATGCACGTCGCCCTTGATGGCGAAATAGGCCTCGCCCGGCCGAAGCGTGCGGCTGTCGATGGAAAGACCAGTGACGCCGGAGGGCAAGCGCCCCTGTGTGGCGGCGCGCATCGCGTCGACCATCGCTGCCGATGTCCACAGTAATGTGCTCATGCGACCCTCGCTCCAAGCGCCGCGGCCACGGCCTCATGATCGCTGAACGGCAGCGTCTTGTCGCCGATGATCTGTCCGACTTCATGCCCCTTGCCGGCAATCAAAAGCACATCGCCCGGCTGCAACGCGGCGATGCCCGCCCTGATCGCTTCCGCACGATCGCCGATTTCGCTGGCGCCCTTCGCCGTAGCAAGGATGGCGGCACGGATCGTCGCGGGATTCTCGCTGCGCGGATTGTCGTCGGTAACGATGACGCTGTCCGCATTGTCAGCGGCGATCGCGCCCATCAGCGGACGCTTGCCCGCATCGCGGTCGCCGCCGGCACCAAGGACGACGATCAGCTTGCGCTTCGCATAGGGCCGCAGCGCCTGCAGCGCCTTGGCGAGTGCGTCCGGCTTGTGTGCGTAGTCGACGAAAATCGGCGCACCGTTGCGCTCGCCGACGCGTTCGAGCCGACCCTTGGCGCCCTCGATATGTTCGAGGCTTGCGAAGACGGCATCGGCGTCGCTGCCGGTCCCGATCGCAAGGCCGGCGGCCACCAGTGCATTCTCGATCTGGAATTCACCGACCAGCGGCAAACGGATGGCGCGCTTTCGGCCACGGTGTTCGACCGTAAGCTTCTGCGCAAAGCCATCGATCGAAGCGTCGACCAGGCGAATATCATCTCCGCCATCGACGTTGCGGCCAACCGCGATGATCCTGAGCTTGCGCGCACGCGCCGCATCGATCACCTCAGGCGAACAATCATGATCGGCCGAAATCACCGCCGCGCCGCCATCCATCACGAGATCGCGGAACAGCCGCAGTTTCGCGTTGAGATAGTGCGCCACGTCGGGGTGATAATCCATGTGGTCGCGCGACAGGTTGGTGAAGCCGCCGGCGGCGACGCGCACGCCATCAAGCCGGTACTGGTCGAGCCCGTGCGAAGACGCTTCGAATGCGAGATGCGTGACGCCATCGCGAGCGATCTCGTCGAGCTGGCGATGCAGCTCGATCGGATCAGGCGTGGTCAGCGAGCCATAGACCGTACGCTTCGGCGACACCAAGCCGATGGTGCCGATGCTCGCGGCATCGTGCCCCAGTCGCTGCCAGATCTGGCGCGTGAAAGCCGCCACCGATGTCTTGCCGCTGGTGCCGGTCACCGCCGCGATGGTCTCGGGCCGGCGCGGGAAAAATTTCGCCGCAGCCAACGCCAGCGCGCGGCGTGGATTCGGCGTCACGACAAATGGCACGCGCAACCCGCCTTGCGGCCGGTGCTCGCTCGCAACAGCGGCTGCGCCCGCGGCAATCGCGGCATCGATGAAGCGCGCCCCGTCGGTCTTGTAGCCCGCGAGTGCGAAGAACAGATCGCCCGGCTTCACCGTGCGGCTATCGGCCGTCACCCCTCCGATCTCGACGGCTTCCGCCTGCGGATCGATCGTGGCATCAGCACTGAAAAGGTCGCGAAGTCTCATGATCTTCCAGTCCGGCCCGCTGCTCACAGGCTCAAACGTGACGGCGCATGATCCTCTCGGAAACCCCGCATCCACGCTTCCGGATCAAGCCCTGCCCCCACGCCTTACTGGGTTGTCCTCGATGCCGCAAGAATAAGGCGGTCGGACGGCGGCAGGTCGAACCGCGGCTCGAGCCCCAAAAGCGGCGCAATACGGGCGATCACCTTGCCGCCGGTCGGCACCGCGTTCCAGCCCGAGGTGATGAAACCATGGGTCTCCGGCAGCGCCTTCGGCTCGTCCAGCATCACCAGGAGCTGGTACTTCGGATTATCGGCCGGGAGGATGGCGGTGAAGGAGTTCAGCACCTGTTTCTTGGAGTAGCGGCCGTTGACCACCTTTTCCGCAGTGCCGGTCTTGCCGCCGATATAATAACCCTTCACGTCGGCCGACTTGGCGGTCCCGATTTCGGCATTAAGTCGCATCAGATAACGGATCTTGTCCGACGTCTCAGGCTTCACCACCCGCTTGGCCATCGCCTTGGCGTCTTCCTCCGAGCGCTTGAGGAAGGTCGGCGGAATCAGATAGCCGCCATTGACCATCGCATTGATGCCCATCACCGCCTGCAGCGGCGCAACCGCGATGCCATGGCCGAAGGAGATGGTGATCGTGTTCAATTCGCCCCAGCGCTTCGGCACGATCGGCGATGCGCTCTCCGGCAATTCGGTGCGCAGCCGGTCGAGCTGGCCGACCTTCTTCAGGAACGCCTTGTGCGCCTCGACTCCTTGCGCAAGCGCGATGCGCGCCGCGCCGACATTGGAGGAGAAGGTGAACACTTCCGACAGCGAGATCGCCCGGCCGAGCGGATGGCTGTCGTGGATCGCGAACTTGCCATAGTGCAGCGCACCGCGCGCATCATACATGGTGTGGAGCGTGGCCTTGCCGGAATCCAGCGCCATCGCCAGCGTCAGCGTCTTGAAGGTCGAGCCCATCTCGAACACGCCCGTGGTCAGCCGGTTGATGCGATCGGGATCGTGCGCTTCCTTCGGATTGTTCGGATCGAAATCAGGCAGTGAGACCAGCGCGACGATCTCGCCGGTCCGGACATTGGAAACGAGGCCCGATGCCGCCTTCGCCTTGTATTTCTCCTTGGCCTTCAGGAGCTCGTCGCGCAGCGCGTGCTCGACGCGCAGATCGATCGACAATTCCACCGGCTTCTGCAAGCGGTCGGTGGCAAAGCCCGCGCGATGCAGATCGGCCAGACCGTTATTGTCCAGCCACTTCTCCATGCCGGCGATGCCCTGGTTGTCGATATTGACGAGGCCGATCAAGTGGGCAACGGTCGCGCCGGTCGGATAGATGCGCCTGTTCTCGCGCAGGAAGCCGATGCCGGGAACGCCGAGGCGGTGGATATCCTGCTGCTGTTGCGGCGTGATCTCGCGCTTCAGCCAGACGAAGCCTTTTCGCGAGGACAGACGGTCGCGCACTTCGGCGGTGTCGAGGTCGGGCAGCGTCGCGGTCAGAAGCTCGATCGCCTCGTCCTTGTCGATGATGCGGCGCGGCTCGCCGAACAGGCTCGGCGCTTTGACGTCGGTCGCGAGGATTGCGCCATTGCGGTCGATGATATCAGGGCGCGCGGTCGCGATCGCATCCTGCGAGGCGGTGCGGCGCGCGCCGTGGCTATCGGCGCCGATCGCGAACATCACGAGCCGCCCGGCAATGATGGCGTAGACCGCGGCAAACGCGATGATCGCAAAGCCGACGCGGGCGCGCGCCTTCACTGCGCGGTCGACATTCCGCCCGTAGAGCAGGCCGCGGATCAGCCGCTGCCGCCACGGCTCGGCCGGCTTTGTGCTTGGCGCGCGGTCGGTCATTGCTGATCTCCCTGCTGCGCCGGCTCTCGTACCGATCCGGTCACGCTCTCCTGGTCGGCGGCGGCCTCGATGGTGTTGATCATCGCGCCGATCGGATCGGGCGCGCCCGGCCGCGCGAAGTTCGGCGGACGTTCGGGCAAGTTCTTCAGCGAATCATATTGATTGGCCGTGAGCGGCTTCAACGCGAGATGACGCTCGGCCAGCCCCTGCAGCCGAAGCGGCGAGTCGAGCTTGGCCCATTCGGCGCGCAGGGCAGCGATCGCGTCGCGCTGCTCGCGGATTTCCGCGTTCAGCCGCAGCACGCGCTCGGTACGGGCCGTCGATTCCATCTTGATGCGGTAGACATAGGCCGCACAAACCACGAGGAAACCGATCACGAGGAAATGGAGGATGCGCATGCGCTAGCCTCCCCTCATCACGCGTTCGAGCGTCGGCCATGACGGCGGTGCACCCTCGGCATGAGCCGGTGCTTCCGTACGCTCGGCGGCGCGCAGCTTGGCCGACCGGGCGCGAGGATTGGCCGCGATCTCGTCCTCGGACGGCGTCAGCGGACGTTTTGTCAGTATCTTGAAGCTCGGCGCCATCTGCGCCACTTCGGGCAGATGCCGTGAGCCGCTGGAAACCTTACCGCGCTCAGCCAGGAAATTCTTGACGATGCGGTCTTCCAGCGAATGGAACGAAACAACCACGAGCCGCCCGCCCGGCTTCAGCACGCGCTCTGCGGCGGTGAGCGCGCGATGCAATTCGTCGAGCTCTTCGTTGACGAAGATGCGCAGCGCCTGGAACGTCCGCGTCGCCGGATGGATCTCGTTCGGCTTGGACCGGACGACCCTGGCGACGATGTCGGCCAGCGCTTGCGTCGTCGTGATCGGCGCTTCCTTGCGCGCGGCCACGACGGCGCGCGCCACGCCGCGCGAGTGCCGCTCCTCGCCGAAGAGATAGATGATGTCGGCAAGATCGCGCTCGGACGCGGTTGCGATCACATCCGCCGCGGTCGGCCCCGCATGCCCCATCCGCATGTCGAGCGGGCCCGCCAGGCGGAACGAGAAGCCGCGCGCGGCCTGGTCGAGCTGCATCGAGGAGACCCCGATGTCCATCACCACGCCGTCAATGACCTCGACGCCTTGAGCGGCGCAGACCTCGGCGAGATTGGAGAAGCGGTCCTCGACCAGCGTCAATCGGCCATCGGCGCGATCGACCAGATCGAAACCGCCCGTGATCGCCGAGCGGTCGCGGTCGATGCCGATGACGCGGGTTCCAGGCATGTCGAGAATCAGGCGGCTATAGCCGCCGGCGCCGAAAGTGGCGTCGATATAGATGCCGCCGTCCCGCGGATCCAGCATCTCGACCGCCTCGCGGCCGAGCACCGAAATATGCGGCGCGGCAGCGGTCATGCGCCGGCTCCGAGCGTTGTCCGGCGTAGGGGATCGAAACTGGACACGGACCAGCCCATGGCGCCTCGAATGGTTGCGCGTCACACCGCGGTTCCGTCCGAGCAGCCGCGGCACGGAGCACACGCCGGTTCCCAGATCAGGCCGCAAATCCTGATTTCCGACCGGAGTTTGCTGGGCTGCCATGGGATTTCGCGCGCAAGCGGGCCTCGGCCGTCCCTCAAAAACCGGTTCGGCAATTCACCACTTAGTAACGGCACTTAGCGTTAAGAAAGCGTTGCCGAATCCTTCACGGTTTTTTTTTGCTTTTTAACCACACCTGGAACCCGCTGATGCGCACCATCCACAGGCGGGTCTAAAATTCGCGGGATGTGCGCGCCATGTGATTGCGCCCGCGGCAGGGTAAAGGAATAGTAAATTGCAGGCTGTCCGGAAATTGCAGGGCTGCCGTTCCGCCGCCGGGTTTGAGATTTGGGATGCCATCTGGTTCGTTCACGTCCGCTGATTCGAAACGTCAACGCGCCCTTCCCGTTCCGAGGGCCATCGCCGACATGAAAACCTTTACCCCGGACTCCTCGATCGTCTCCGACGTCATCCCTTCGGTGAATTTCGGCGAACGCGCCAACGACCGGCAGCCCGACATGATCGTGCTGCACTACACCGGCATGCCCGACGTCGAAGGCGCCATCGCCCAACTCTGCACCGCCGGCACCGAGGTCTCCGCACATTACATTGTGCTGGAGGATGGCCGCATCGTGCAATGCGTGCCGGAGAGCAAGCGCGCCTGGCACGCCGGCGTGTCCTGCTGGGCAGGCGAAGGGGACATCAATTCCTGCTCGATCGGCATCGAGATCATCAACCGCGGCCACGACTGGGGCTACCCGGATTATCCGCTGCGCCAGATCGCAGCAGTGATCGCGCTGTGCCGCGGCATCATGCTTCGCCGCAACGTGCCTTCGTATCGCGTGCTCGCCCATTCCGACGTCGCGCCGGCGCGCAAGAAGGATCCCGGCGAAAAGTTCCCGTGGCATTCGCTCGCCAATTCCGGCGTCGGGCATTGGGTTCAGCCGGCGCCGATCGTGCGCGGGGAGACGCTGCAGCTCGGCGCGATCAACGACAACGTCACCAACATGCAGAAGGCATTCGCCCGTTACGGCTACAACATCCCGACCAACGGCAAGTTCGACGGCCCCACCATGGAAGTCGTCACCGCCTTCCAGCGCCATTTCCGCCAGGCGCGCGTCGACGGCATCGTCGATCGTTCGACCATGACCACCCTGCACGCGCTGCTGGAGAGCCTGCCGGAGGCGGCGACAGAGGTTGCGGCGAAGTAGGCAGGTCTTTCGTCATTGCGAGCGCAGCGCAGCGAAGCAATCCATCCCTCCGCACACGAGGAGAGATGGATTGCTTCGTCGCTACGCTCCTCGCAATGACGGACGGGACTCCATCTCCGCGATGCGTCGCGCGTAGAGCCGGCGCAGCGGCTCCAGTTGCGTCGCGGCGGTTGCCGCCAGATAGGCTTCGCGCGCGGCGTCGGTGCGACCGAGGCGACGCAGCAGATCGGCGCGGACGGCCGGCAGCAATTCGTAACCCTTGAGGCTGCCGCGCGCTTCGAGCGCGTCGATCAGGTGAAGCGCGCGCGCCGGGCCGTCGACCATCGACACCGCCGCGGCATGGTTCAGCTCGATCACCGGTGATGGGCTGATGCGGAGCAGCACTTCATAGAGGCCGGCGATCTGCGGCCAGTCGGTGTCTTGATAGCTTGGCGCGCGGGCATGGAGTGCCGCGATCGCGGCCTGCACGGCGTAGGATTGCGGCCGGCCGGGCATGCGCAACGCTTCCTCCACCAATCGCAAGCCTTCAGCGATCTGGCTGATGTCCCACAGCGAGCGGTCCTGCTCCTCCAATAGCACGATGTCGCCGCCCGCGGTCTCGCGACCGGCGCGGCGCGCGTCATGCAGTAGCATCAATGCCAAGAGCCCCTTGATCTCGCCGCGGGCGGGCATCAGCGCATCGATCAGCCGCGCCAACCGGATCGCTTCGCGCGCCAGATCGGGGTGCATCAGATCCTCGCCGGAGGTCGCTGCGTAGCCTTCGGTGAAGACGAGATAGATCACCGCGAGCACACCGCGGAGCCTCGGCTCCAGCGCCTCGCGCTCGGGCACCTCATAGGGAATGCCGGCGAGGCGAATCTTCTGCTTCGCGCGAAGCAGCCGCTGCGCCATCGCATCCTCGCTGACGAGGAAGGCGCGCGCGACCTGGGCCGTGCTGAGTCCGCACACCGTGCGCAGCGTCAGCCCGACCTGCACCTCGTCGGCAAACGACGGATGGCAGCAGGTGAAGATCAACCGCAGCATGTCGTCGTCGAGCGTGGCATCGACGATCTCGCATGGCGACGACGCATTGAGCAGGAGTTCGTGCGTCAGCTCCTGCTGCTTGCCGCGGAACACGGCATTGCGGCGGATGCGATCGATCGCCTTGTTGCGGCCGACATTGACGAGCCACGCCCGCGGGTTTTGCGGCAGTTCGCCCGCATACCAGCGCTCGAGCGCCACCGCGAATGCCTCCTGCAGCGCATCCTCCGCAAGATCGAAATCGCCGACGAGGCGGATCAGCGTCGCCAGCGCCCGGCTCGCCTCGTCGCGGAAGATCTTTTCGATCTGGGTTGGAGTCATGCGGTCTGTCAAATCATCATTCCGGGATTGCGCCAAATGGCGCATCCCGGAATGACGGTACGGCATCAGTTGTTGTCGTAGATCATGATCGGCCTGACTTCGATCGAGCCGGTCTTGGCGCCGGGAATCCGCGCGGCGACGCCGAGAGCGGTGTCGAGGTCCTTGGCGTCGATCAGGTAATAGCCGCCGAGCTGTTCGTGCGTTTCCGCGAATGGACCGTCCGTCGTCAATATCTTGCCGTCGCGAACCCGCACCGTCGTCGCAGTCGTTGAGGGTTGCAGCCCGTCGCCAGCCTTGAAATGGCCGCTCTGGATGATGGACTGGGTGAATGCACCGTATTCCGCCGTTAGTTTCTTGCGGTCATCGGCGGTCATGCGGCCTAACTCTGCCTCCTTTCGATAGATCAACAGCAGGTACTGCATCTGAAAATCTCCTCTTGATCGGCTGGATCGCCGACATCCAGTCGAACGGGCGACAGGCAAAACGACACCTTCAGGATAGATTATTTTGGCGCGCTTCGCGGGCGTTATCCGCTTGACGGAACCGGCTGGAACCCCCATGCCTATGGGCGTCAGTCGGCCGGACGGCCGCTCCCGCAAGCGCCGAAAGGCCGCGGGGGAGGAAAGTCCGGGCTCCATCGACATGCGGTGCCGGATAACGTCCGGCGGGGGCAACCCCAGGGAAAGTGCCACAGAGAACGAACCGCCCGCCTTCGCCCTTCGGGGCTTCGGCGCGGCAAGGGTGAAAAGGTGCGGTAAGAGCGCACCGCGTTTCCGGCAACGGAGACGGCATGGCAAACCCCACCGGGAGCAAAACCGAATAGGGACGGCAACGCAGGCTGTTCGCGCAAGCGATAACGCTGCAGGGCGATGTCAGGCCCGCCGTCCGGGTAGGTTGCTCGAGGCCGTCTGCAAAGGCGGTCCCAGAGGAATGGCCGTCACGTACCATTCGCGAGAATGGTGCCCTACAGAACCCGGCTTACAGGCCGGCTGATGTTCTTGGAAATGAGGGGTTCGGCGCAAACACGCCGGACCCCTCGCCATTTTTGCAGACCGTCATTCCGGGGCGCATCGAAGATGCGAACCCGGAATCTGGAGATTGCGGCGCGAGATTCCGGGTTCGCGCTCGCGCGCGCCCCGGAATGACGTCGTCGCGCAACGATCCGAAGCAGCGGATTTGCGATAGTGCCTGCCGGGCTCGTCGTGTAAACGTCAGGCCAATGACAATGAGAACAAGACGATGATGGGCGGATTCGCCCTGACGGTGCTGTTCGTCGGCGCGCTCGCCGGGGGCTTCGTATCCGGCCTTGCTGGCTTCGGCACCGCGCTGATGGCGCTGGGGATCTGGCTTTACGTCGCGCCGCCCGCGTTTGCCGTGCCTCTGGTCCTGATCAGCTCTGTCGTCGGTCAAGTCACCACCCTGCCCTCGATCTGGCGCTCGATCGATTTCAGGCTGGTCTGGCCGTTCGTGCTCGGCGGGCTCGCCGGCGTACCGCTCGGCACGCTGCTGATCGCGCATGCCGATCCAAACACCTTCAAGCTGACCATCGGCGTGTTTCTGCTGGTCTTTCCCACCGCGCTCTATTTTCAACGCAAGCCGATGGCGATCAAGTTTGGCGGCAAGCCGTTCGACGGCGCCATCGGATTTGCCGGCGGCATCCTCGGCGGCCTCGCCGGCCTTTCCGGCCCCTTGCCGATTCTTTGGGCCAGCGTGCGCGGCTGGACCAAGGAGCAGCGGCGCGGGATTTTCCAGACCTTCAACTTCACGGTGCTGGCGACTGCGCTGTTGCTGCAGGCGTTCGCCGGCTTCGTCACGAGGGACGTCCTCGCGCTCGCTGTCGTGACCTTTCCGGCGACGGTGGCCGGCGCCTGGCTCGGCGCGCGAATCTATCATGCGCTGAGCGACCGGAATTTCACGAACATCGTGCTCGGGCTGTTGTTTCTATCCGGCATCGGGCTGGTGTGCAGCGGAATTGCTCCGAGATAGCGCGCGCATGGCTGCCATATGCACCGAGTAGATTGCTGTACGCGGAACCGCAAAGCCGGTAACCACCTGTTTCATGTCCTCGTCCTCCTCGCGCGAACGTCTCGGCCTGTTGCTGGGCTTCATCGGCATGGCGATCTTCGGCGGCACGCTACCGGCGACGCGGCTTGCCGTTGCGGAAATTGATCCGATTGCCCTGACCGCGATCCGCACGGCAATCGCCGGCCTATGCTCGCTCGCGCTTCTGATTGTGTTGCGGCGGCCGCTGCCGCGGCGGGAGCTATGGCCGCAGCTTGCGCTGGTGATGCTGTGTGTCGCCATCCTGTTTCCGCTGCTGATGGCAGAAGGCATGCAGCGCGTTGACGCCTCCCATGGCGGCGTCGTGCTCGGCGTGCTGCCGATCGCGACCGCGCTGGTGGCGGTGACCATTACCCACGAGCGGCCGCGGCCCTTGTTCTGGGTCGCCGCTGTCGTCGGCGCTGTGCTGGTGATCGCCTTTGCGCTGCGCGATGGCGGCGGCACGCTGTCGACGGGCGACCTCTTCCTGTTCGCCTCTGTTGCGGTTTCCGCCGTTGGCTATGGCTTTTCGGGACGGCTCACCGCGGAGATGCCGGGCTGGGAAGTCATCAGTTGGGTGTTGGTGATCGCGTTGCCGTTCGCGCTGCCGGCGGCGGCGCTGACGATGCCGGCCGATCCCATGCACATTTCGCTTAAGCCATGGCTTGGTCTGCTCTACGTCGCGCTGTTCTCGCAATGGATCGGCTTCTTCGCCTGGAATGCCGGCATGGCGATGGGCGGGATCGCGCGGGTGTCGCAGGTCCAGTTGCTGCAGCCCTTCGTCACCTTCGTGCTCGCCTCGGTCTTCAATGGCGAGACGATCACCCCGCAGGTCGTGCTGTTCGCCGCCGCCGTGGTGGCGACGGTCGCGATCAGCGCGCGCACGCGGGGTCGAACGCGTGTCGTTCCGGAGCAACGCGCAGCGCTCGCGCTGACGCGCCCCCCGGAATGACGGCGGCTACTCCGCCGCGACGCGGCCGAACTCCGTCGCCTGCCGCTCGAACAGGCTGCGATAGATGCCGCCCGGTCGCGCGGTCAGCGCGGCATGGGTGCCCTGCTCGACGATCTCGCCGCGATCGAACACCAGGATGCGGTCGAGGCCGCGCACCGTCGACAGCCGGTGCGCGATCACGATCGAGGTGCGGCCCTTCATCAACCGCTCCATCGCCTCTTGGATCAGCACCTCCGATTCCGAGTCGAGGCTCGAGGTCGCCTCGTCCAGGATCAGGATCGGCGCATCGGCAAGGAACGCGCGCGCCAGCGCGACGCGCTGCCGCTCGCCGCCGGACAGTTTGACGCCGCGCTCGCCGACCAGCGTGCCGTAGCCCTTCGGCAATCGCATGATGAAGTCGTGCGCATTGGCAAGCCGCGCCGCCTGCTCGATCGCCGCCATGCTGGCGCCGGGCCGGCCATAGGCGATGTTCTCCGCCAGCGAACGGTGGAACAGGATCGGCTCCTGCTGCACGATCGCGATCTGGCTGCGCAGCGACTGCTGGGTCGCGTGAGCGATATTCTGGCCGTCGATCAGGATGCGGCCGTCGGAGACGTCATAGAGGCGCTGCACCAGTTTCACGAACGTGGTCTTGCCCGAGCCGGACCGACCGACCAGCCCGACACGCTCGCCGGCGCGGATATCGATCGACAGTGCGTCATAGAGCGGCGTGCGATGCCCGCCATAGAGGAAGGTGACGTTGTCGAACGTGATCCTTCCGCCCTGGACGTCGATCGGCTTTGCGTCAGGCGCATCGACGATGCCGAGCGGCTCGCCATGGATGGTGACGAGCTCCTCCATGTCGTTGACCGAACGCTGCAGATTGTTGATGTGCATGCCGACGTCGCGCAAGTAGGCATGGATGACGTAATAGCTCGTCAACACATAGGTGCCGTCGCCCGGCGAGGCGCGGCCGGCAAGCCACAGCAGGATGGCGCCGCCGACCACCGACGCGCGGAAGCACAAGAGCACCACGAGCTGCGCCATGTTGGTTGCGTTGTAGCGCAGCCAGGTGCGCAGCACCCGCCTGCGCCAGCGGGCGATGACGCCGGCGAGCCGCGTATCTTCGCGCGCCTCGGCGCCGAACGATTTCACCACTGCGTTGCAGGTGAGCGCGTCCGCCAGCGTGCCGCCGACCTTGGTGTCCCAGGCATTGGAGACGCGCGCGGCCGGTGCGATATAATTCACCGAGAGCACGATGGTCATCGCAACATAGATCACCGCGCCGACGCCGATCACGGCGCCGAGCACGGGCCAGTGCAATCCGAGCAGGATCATCGAGCCGACCAGCACCATCAACGACGGCAACAGCGCCATCAGGACGGTGTCGTTGAGCAGGTCGATCGCCCACATGCCGCGGGTGATCTTGCGCACGGTCGAGCCGGCAAACGAATTGGCGTGCCAGTCGGTCGAGAACCGCTGCACCCGCGCGAACGCCTCCTGCGCCACATCCGACATCGTCGTCAGCGTGAACGGCACGATCGCCTGCAGCCCCACAAACCGCAGGATGATCGACAACAGGCCAAGCGCGACGATGCCGCCGAACGCAACCATCGCCGCATGTCGCGCCGCCAGGTCCGAGGTGCCGAGCGTCAGGGCGTCGACCAGATGGCCGGAGTAAACCGGCATGAACAGGTCGGCGACGGTGGCGCCGAGAAAGCCGACCAACACGGTCGTGGCGCGGGTGGGCTGCTTCAGCCAATGGCGGAATGCAAACGGGATCACGACGCGGATCGCGGCGGGACGTTTGTCAGTTTGAATAGTCATGGCGCAATCCGGCCGCGCTCGCCGCGCAGGCCGACTCCATCTGAATTGACGCGCGAAGGCGCAAAAGCGCGCGCGAGCGTCGTTGAAAGATTGGTAAAGTGTTGGAAGGCTTGGAGGACCGGGACGTCAGCCCCGATCAAAACTGGCGGTCAACGGCGCGACCGAGCATCCAGTACAAGCATCGGACAGGGGCGCGCGATCTGCGAATAAGCCAAAATCATGCAAATCTCCCCGGTTCGAGCGACAACGCGCTGCTTATAAATGCGTCACGCCTGATTTGCAAGATGACAAAGCCGTGAGCTCGCGTCTTCGCGCTAGAGCGACAGCGCGCAAACTTGATTCAAAGACTGCTGCTCGCGGATTCGATTATTTCACAAGGGCCGCGGTGCAATGGCGTGGGAATTCCGCAGTGCTTCGCCTTACATGCGCTTCGGACGCATCCGGCCAAATCTGCAGCAGGACTATGCTACCCCAACTTCACATGATTGGTCGGAGAACCGCGCGCCTCACTCCGGCAGCCCCGCCTTCCGCAACCCATCTGCGAAGGTCGCGAGGTCCTCCGGCCGGCGAATCGGGAGCCAATCCGCGAGATTGGAGACGCGCAGCGTGGGGTCGAGCTCACGCAGATGCTTCATCGCGCGCTGCGCCTCGTCCGGCCGGCCGGCGAGCGCATGGCTCGCCGCGATGACACTGACGACCATCAGGAAGCTCGGCAACTCCCGGAAGGCTTTCTCCGCCCACGACGACGCGGCGTCGAAGCGCCCCGCGAACAGATGCGCCGCCGCCAGTCCGGCCTGCATGCGGTAGAGCTCGGGGTCGAGTGGGCTCAGCCTCATGGCGTGCGAGAAGTGCTCGATGGCGGCGTCCGGCTCGCCGTTCCAGGTCCGCAGGAATCCGGCGAGGAACCAGGCCGACGCGAGATTGGGATTGAGCACGAGCGCCCGGTCGAGCAAGGCGATGCCGCCGGCGACGTCATCGGTGAGGTGGGCGAGCGCATGCCCGCCGCGGGTGAGCGCGACCGCATCGTCCCGGCCCAGGTCGACGGCCCGGCGCGCCAGGCGGGCGCCCTCGGCGATCTCGCCTGGGCGATCGGTCATCCAGCCGTTGACCTTGCGCCAGAAATAGCACCACGCCGCCATCGCATAGGCCGACGCGAAATTCGGGTCGCGCATGAGCGCGTGGTTGAACTGACCGAGCGCTGCGTCGATCGACTCCCTGGATCCCAGATGGAGGTGCGCCATACCGCGCAGATAGTAGTCGTAGGCGTCGAGGCTTTCGGTTGGCTTGCGCTTCGCGCGCTCGATCTCGGCCCGCTCGAGCTGCGGCGCGATCGCGCCGACGACGGCCTCGGTGATCTGATCCTGCAGCTCGAAAATATCGTCGAGCGCACTTTCGAAACGCTCGGCCCACAGATGCGCCCCGGTGGTCGCATCGATCAGCTGCCCGGTGATGCGCACCTTGTGTGCCGCCTTGCGCACGCTGCCTTCCAGCACATAGCGCACGCCGAGCTCGCGGCCGACCTGTTTCACGTCGACCGCGCGGCCCTTGTAGGTGAAGCTCGAATTGCGTGCGATCACGAACAGCCAGCGAATGCGCGACAAGGCCGTGATGATGTCCTCTACCACGCCGTCGGTGAAGTACTCCTGCTCGATGTCGCCGCTTAGGTTCAGGAACGGGAGCGCGGCAATTGAGGGCCTGTCGGGGAGGGTCGGCGGCTCTGCGATGGTTTTGCCCGGCGCGTCGGGCTCGGTGCTGACTGCGGCGGAGCGACTGGCGATTTCGCTGACGTCGCCGACGAACCGGAATCCCTTGCGGGCGATCGTTCGAAGCAGGCGCTGGTTCTGCCCGCTGTCGCCGATGGCCTTGCGCGCCGCGTTGATGTGACTGGTCAGGGTCGATTCAGAGACGATCCGCCCGACCCACACGGCATCCAGGAGCTCGTCCTTGCTGACGACGTGCTCGCGGTTCCGCACCAGATGGAGCAGCAGGTCGAAGACCTGCGGCCCGACGGCGATCGGCTCGGCGCTGCGCGTGAGCTCCCGCCGGTCCGAGTCGATCACGTAGTCCTCGAACGCGTACTGCACGTCGCCCTCTCATCGCCGCCCATCGCCATGGCCGGCAAGCCATTGATAGCACGGTGATCATCGCCGAAGCTCGGCCGAGTTATCGCGCCGGTAAAGCAAGCGGAAACTGCCGGAACAGCGTGGCGCTTTCTTGGCTCGTCTTGCTCTTTTGTCCCGCTGTCTTGGACGGAAACCCAAGCGAAATTCAATCGCGCCTCAAGGCCGCCACAAGGCTTTCCGGCCGCCGATCCGGCACCCTTTGCCGCGTCGAATACGACACAACCTGGACACTCCCTTGCACACCCTTGGAGGGCAAGATCATGAAAATTGTCGTCATCGGAGGCACCGGCCTCATCGGATCAAAGCTCGTCAAGAAACTGCAGGAGAAGGGTCACGATGCCATCGCCGCCGCGCCCAATACCGGCGTCAACACCATCACGGGCGAGGGACTGAACGAGGCGCTCTCCGGCGCACAGGTCGTCGTCGATCTGGCGAACGCGCCGGTGTGGGAGGACAAGGCGGTGCTTGAATTCTTCGAGACCTCGGGCCGCAACCTGATGGCCGCGGAAAAGGCCGCCGGCGTGAAGCATCATCTGGCGCTGTCGATCGTCGGCAGCGACCGCAGTCCCGACAGTGGCTACCTCCGCGCCAAGGTGGCGCAGGAGAATCTGATCAAGGCGTCCGGCATTCCCTATACGATCCTGCGCTCGACGCAGTTCTTCGAGTTCGTCGGAGGCATCGTCAAATCGGGCGCAGAGGGCGGTGTGGTCCGGCTGTCGCCCGCGCTGTTCCAGCCGATTGCCTCTGACGACGTGGTCGCCAACCTGGCCGAGCTGACGCTCGCACCGCCGCTGAACGGCACCGTCGAGGTTGCGGGCCCGGAAGCCTGCCCGATGGACACGTTCGCGCGCAAGTTCCTGGCTGCGAGCGGCGACCAGCGCAAGGTGATCGCTGACGTGCACTGGCGCTACTTCGGAGCCGAGCTGAACGACCGCTCCTTGACGCCCGGCGATCGCCCCCGCCTCGGCTCCATCCGCTTCGACGACTGGCTCAGCCGCAACGCGGTTCATAGCTGAAGCACAGGAGATAACCATGATCATCCGAGCGGGTTCCGGGCAACGAACGAAAGAGGCGACTATGACGATCAAACTCGTTGCGTTGGTTCTTCTGTGCCTCATGACCGGCACGGCGGTGGCTCAGGAGCCTAAGGTCACGTCACTCATGTCTAAGGATCTTCCGGAGAATCCCGGCAGGGAAGCTCTGATGATCACAGTCGAGCATGCGCCCGGAGGGTCGAGCGCTATCCACCGACACAACGCACATGCGTTTGTGTACGTGTTGGAGGGCTCCGTCGTGATGCAGCTGAAGGGTGGACAACCGGTGACACTGACAGCAGGACAGAGCTTCTATGAAGGCCCTGATGATGTTCATGTCGTCGACCGGAACGCGAGCAGCACCCAGCCGGCGAAATTCCTGGTGCTCTTGATCAAGGACAAGGGCGCCCCGGCCGTCGTGCCCGCACAGTGACTGTTACGGCAACCCAAGTACCCGAAAGGCAAGGCAGTCAGCAGGAGACAAACATGAGCTTGGACAACACCTCACAGCCCTCGGTCAAGTACTGCGCCGACAAGGTGAACGCGAAGTACATCCACGGTAGACCGGAGCCCGAGTTGGTTCCGTCGCGCTACGCGCTGAAGGTCGGCGCGATTGACGTGCTGGTGGTCAGCGATGGGGTGCTATCGTTGCCAGGCGCGATGTTGGGCCACAACGTTGACCCGGCCGTCCGGGCGGCCTGGCTGGAGGAGATGTTCCTGCCGCCGGACGTGCTCGAGTGGGCGCTGAACGTGGTCGTGGTGCGTAGCGGCGGCCGGACCATACTCATCGACGCTGGGATGGGGGCGGAGTTCCCGGACTTGCCGCGGGCCGGGCGGACGGTTCAGCGACTGGAGGCCGCCGGCATCGATCTCGCATCCGTGACCGACGTGGTGCTCACCCACATGCACATGGACCACATTGGCGGGCTGCTCGTCGACGGGGTGAGGGACCGGCTGCGTCCGGACCTGCGGATCCACGTGGCCGCCGCCGAAACCAAGTTCTGGGAGTCGCCCGATTTCTCCCACGTCTCCATGCCGCCGGGGTTCCCGGACGCGCTTCGGCGGACGGCCAAGCGGTTCTTGCACGAGTACCAGAGCCAGTTGCGGACGTTCGAGGAGAAGCACGAGGTGGCGCCGGGGGTGCTCGTCACACGCACTGGCGGCCACACCCCCGGGCACAGCGTGGTCCGCCTGGCATCCGGCAGCGACCGGCTGACGTTTGCTGGCGACGCCGTGTTCCAGGTCGGGTTCGAGCACCCCGACTGGTACAACGGCTTCGAACACGACCCCGAGGAGGCGGCCCGCGTCCGGGTCCGTCTTTTGCGGGAGCTGGCGGCGAACCGCGAGTCGCTGGTGGCCACTCATTTGTCGTTCCCGTCCGTCTGCCACGTGGCGCTCGACGGCGACGTCTTTCGTTGGGTACCGGGCCCCTGGGAGTACTGACCGCTGTTGGGTTAGGGTGCGATCATGGACGTATATGAGGCAGTCACAAGCCGACGGGCGGTGCGCGGATTCAAAGACGAGCCTGTGTCGAGGGAGGTGCTGGAGCGCGTGCTGTCCGCCGCAGCTTGGTCGCCGTCCGGATCGAACATCCAGCCGTGGAACACCTACGTGCTGACCGGCGCGCCGCTGGCCGAGCTCAAGACGCGCGCCGTCGAACGCGTGTGCCACGGCGACCCCTGGGACGAGCGACAGTACGAGATGTACCCGCCCGCGCTGAAGTCCCCGTACGGGGAGCGCCGATCCGCCTTCGGCAAGGAGCGCTACAGCGCGCTCGGCATTGCGCGCGAGGACTGGGAGGCGCGCCAGCGGGCGGCCATCGGCAATTGGAACTGTTTCGGCGCGCCCGCCGCCCTGTTCTGCTACATCGACCGCGACCTGGGCCGCCCCCAATGGGCCGACGTCGGCATGTATCTGCAGACCGTCATGCTGCTGCTCCGCGCCGAAGGGCTGCACAGTTGCCCACAGATGGCGTGGTCGCAGGTTCGGGACACGGTCGCGGAGGTCCTGTCACCCTCGGACGCGCTGATCCTCTTCTGCGGCATGTCGATCGGGTACGAGGACTCCACGGTGAGTTACGCCCGTACGGGCCGCGCCCCGCTCGACGAGACGGTCACGTTCGTCGGCGGTTAGTTACTTGCGCTCGCAGACAAGTGGCCCTTCGCGTCATTTCGCGGCGACGCTTTCGGAGCGAAGCGGACATTCAGCGAGCCGCGCTTTCCGAACCGGATTTATGAGCACGCGCCCTAGTGTCCGCCGCCGCCAGGTGCCGCCGCCGACGGCTTGTTCAGCAGCAGGACCAGAAAACTGAGGCCGACATAGAACACGGTCAGCATGAAGAAGGCGTCGCCATAGCCCATCACCGCCGCCTGGCGATGCACGATCTGCGACAATTGCTTCAACGCCATCATTGCAGCATCGCCCATGCCCTGCATGCGCTCCGTGAACATGTTGAGCGTCTCGACCGCCGTCGCATTGCCCCAATGCACCCGATCGTGCAGACGCGAGATGTGCAGGTCCGTGCGGTCGTTCAGCACCTGATTGATGACAGCCAATCCCACCGCGCCGCCGAGGTTCCGCATCAGGTTGAACAGGCCGGAGGCGTTCTTGACCAGATGCGGCGCCAGCGTGCCGAGCGCGATGTTGTTGGTCGGCACCATCGCGCACATCATGCCGATGCCGCGCAGGATCTGCGGCACCAGCAGTTCATAGAAGTCATAGTCGCGGGTGATCCAGGTCATCTGCCAGGAGCCGAGCGCGAAGGTAACGAGGCCGAAGGCAATGATGTAGCGCAGGTCGACCTTCTGCATCAGCTTCCCGACGACCGGCGCCATCAGGAACATCGTGATGCCGGAGACGAACATGGTCTCGCCGATCATCAGCGCGCTGTAGCCGCGGACCTCCGCGAGATAGCGCGGATAGATATAGGTCAGGCCGTAGAGGCCGATGCCGATGCAGAACTGCAGCACACAGCCGATCGCGAAATTGCGGTTGCCGAACGTCCTGAGATCGACGATCGGCTCATCGACGGAGAATACACGCCAGAAGAAAGCGATCGCGGACACGAAGCAGACTGTGGCGAAGAACGCAACCGACGTGTCCTGCAGCCACTCATACTGAGGCCCCTCCTCCAGCACATATTCCAGTGAGCCGAGGAAACCCGCCATGAACAGGAGGCCCCACCAGTCGAAGCGCTCGAGCAGCGCGAAATTCGGCTGGTCGAAATCGATCAGCGCGAGCACGCCGATGGTGATGCCGATGCCGGGCACGATGTTGATGAAGAACAGCCAGTGCCACGACATCAGGTCCGTGATGTAGCCGCCCACCGTGGGACCGACAGTCGGCGCCAGCGTCGCCACCAGTCCGATAATCGGCGCCACGATGTGGAACTTCGAGCGCGGAAAGATCGTGTAGGCCGAAGCGAACACGGTCGGGATCATGCCGGCGCCCAGAAATCCCTGCAGCGCGCGCCAGAGGATCATCTGCTCGATCGAGGTGGCAAAACCGCACAGGAAGCTCGAGACGGTGAAGCCGAAGGCCGAAATCGCAAACAGCAGCCGCGTGCCGAGCGCGCGCGACAGGAAGCCCGACAAGGGAATGGCGATGACCTCGGCGATCAGATAGGCGGTCTGCACCCAGGATACTTCGCTCGAACTCGCCGAGAGGCCGGCCTGGATGTCCGACAGCGATGCCGAGACGATCTGGATGTCCAGGATCGACATGAACATCCCGAACACCATGATGATGAAGGCGACCACCCGCTTCGGCTCGATGCGCTCGGTGGCGGCCGCGGCGTTCATCATGTTCGGCGAAGCGGTGGTGGCGTCGGCCATATCTGCTCACCTGCGCCCGGGATTTTCTTGCGGACTCAAACTATCACTGCGGATGAATCATCATCGGTGCGTCGAGATCGGCATCATTGTCCGCATCCACAGCGCCCTCGCTTGTATCCACGGTGGTGTAGACCGACATGCCCGCGCGCAGCACGTTCTGCCGTGCAACGCTCTTCGGCACGCGGATGCGGACCGGCAGCCGCTGCACGATCTTAGTGAAATTGCCGGTGGCGTTGTCCGGCGGCAGCAAGGTGAACACCGAGCCTGCGGCCGGTGAAATGCTGTCAACCACGCCCTTGAACTTGCGGTGGCCGTAAGCGTCGACCGAGATCGTCACGGGCTGGCCCGGGCGGACGCGCTTGAGCTGGGTCTCTTTATAATTGGCGTCGATGAAGACATCGTCGAGCGGCACCACATTGCCAAGCCGCTGGCCGACCTGGATGAAGTCGCCGACATTGACAAGACGGTTGGAGAAGGTGCCGTCGACCGGCGCGCGCACCGTGGCGAAATCGAGGTCACGCTCGGCCTTGGCGAGCTGGGTCTGCAGTTCAGCGAGCGTGGCGCGGGCCTCGTTCTGCTGCGCCTTGGTCACCTCGACATTGTCGCGCGCAGCGTCATAGGCAGCCTGCGCCGACTTCACCGCGGCGACGCCCTGGTCACGGCTGGCCTCGGAGACTTCGAAGGTGGCGCGCGAAGCAAAGCCCTTGGTGCTCAGCGCCTGCTGGCGGTCGAAATCGAGGCCGGCGCGCTTCAGGTTCGCTTCGGAGGACGCGAGCTGTGCCTGGGCCTGCTCGACCGCGCTTTCCAGCGCGGTGACCTGGCGGCCGATGCGCTCGATGGTCGCCTGCTGGGTGGCGATCTTGCTGCGCGCCGCGTCGACGGCGATCCGGTAGTCGCCGTCGTCGATCCGGAAGATCACTTCGCCGGCGCGCACGATCGCGTTGTCGGCAGGCAGGATCGCCGCCAGATGGCCGGAGACACGCGCGCCGAGCATCGAGTTGTTGGCGCGCACATAGGCGTCGTCGGTCGAGATGTAGAAGCGGCCGGCCACGAACCAATAGACGCCATAGCCGACGGCGGCGAGCGCGAGCAGGCCGAGCACACCCATCATGACGAATCTGCGCTTGGCGGGTTTTGGCGCGGCGGCGGCTGGCGCTGCCGGCTGCTCCGGTGCAGGCGCGGCCGGCGTTTCGGAAGGCCGGCGCTTGGCTTCTTCAGCAGCGGGGCCACGAAGCTGCTCTGCTGGCTGAGCTGATGTGTTGCGCACGGACTCGCCCTCGACCTCCGGCTCGGAGCGAACGACGCGTGCAGCCTGATCTCTCGCCGCGGCCATAGCCGGACTCCTCATTTACCCGTCACGACGCAAGCGAGGCCCTGCGGCCGGTGCGGCATCGTGTCTTTACATCTATCATTGACCGAACGGTTCGGTCAAGCTACATTGTTTTGGAGGAACCCTAAGGAGAAAATCCCTTCCGGATAGTACCCGGATTGAAATGTTCTCCGAGAGGCAAAACCAATGGTTGCAAGCCATACATCCCCTCTTCAGATCGTTGCCGAGGAGGACTCCTCGAAGCGGCGACAGATTCTCGACGGTGCCCGCAAGGTGTTCCTGGAGCTTGGTTTCGACGGCGCCAGCATGGGCGAGATCGCCCGCGCCGCCGGGGTCTCCAAGGGCACGCTTTACGTCTACTTCGACGACAAGAGCCGGCTGTTCGAGGCGATCGTCGAGGAAGAGAAGATCGAGCAAAGCAAGACCGCTTTCAACTTCGATCCCCAGCGCGACGTCGATATCACCCTGCCCGAATTCGGACGCGCCTATGTCGCCCTGCTGTGCAGGCCGGGGGGCGGCTCGGCGATCCGCACGGTGATGGCGATCGCCGAGCGGATGCCTGAGGTCGGCAGCCGATTTTACGAACAGGTGATCGCGAGCAACGTCAAGCGCTTTGCGACCTATCTCGAAGCGCGCGCCGGGCACGGCGACCTCGTGATCGATAATTTCGAGCTCGCCGCCTGGCAATTCATGCAGATGTGCCAGGCAACGCTGTTCCAGGCTTTCATCTTCCAGGCCAAGCCTTCACCATCGCCGGATCAGATCGCCACGGTGGTGGACAGCGCGACAAAGGTGTTCCTGGCGGCGTATCGGAAAGCGGCGTGAGAGGCCGATGCCGGTGTTGCCCCTCATGGTGAGGAGCGCGCAGCGCGTCTCGAACCCATGAGGCCCCGCCTGTGGCCTCGCCCTTCGAGACGGCCGCTACGCGGCCTCCTCAGGGTGAGGAGATAGACTGCGGTCGCCACTCTCTCAGTCGTCCCTGTTCGCAATCACCGAGAGCTGTCATTCCGGGGCGATGCGAAGCATCGAGCCCGGAATGACATCGGAGATACCTTTACGGCTTGAACACGTAGCCCGGACCGATCGCCGCGGCCTCCGGGATTGGCGGCAGGTCGGAGAAGAGTTCGGGGTGATCCTTCATCACCTTCAGGATGTATTTCGGCTCGATATGCTTGTTGACATCGAAGGTCGCCTTGATGATCCCAAGCCGCGACAGACGGTCTTCGGCACTGTAGAGCGCGCGATAATTGTTCGCCGAGAGACGACGGTCCGCCTGCTGGATGTTGAACTGCATCGCGGCTTCGGCGATTTCCTGCTTGAGGCCGGGGATCCAGCGGGTGGCGACCTGTGCCGCCTGCTTCGGGTTCTTGCGCATCCACTGGTCGGCTTCGGAGACCGCAGCGAGGAATTTCTCGATGGTGTCGCCATTGGCCTGCACCCATGGGCGGAGCGCGACATTGAAGCCGAGATAGGAGATCACGTCGCCGCCGCGGATAATCTCGACCGCACCAGGCACATCCTTGCCCGCCACGATCGGCCACGGATCCCAGCCGGAGAAAGCGTCGATGCCCTTGGCGAGCAGCGCGACCGTCATGTCCGGCGGCGGCGTGTTCACTAAGGTGACCTCCTCCGGCTTCAGCCCGGCCTTCTCCAGGATGCCCAGGATATAGAGGTGGTTGATGGTGCCGAAGGATGCCGCGATCTTCTTGCCCTTCAGGCTCGCAAGGTCGCCCTTGACGATCCCTGAGCCTTCGCGCGCGACGATCGCCATGGTCGCATCCGAGCCGGCCTTGGTGGCGTTGCCGCTGTAATTGCCCAGCGCGACCAGATCCATGCCGCGCAGCACCGCGCCGATCATGGGCACACCGACCTGCACGATCTCGCTCTCGCCGGCCTGCAGCGCGTTGAGGGCGTCGACGCCGGTGGCATAGGGCCGCGCGATGGTGACATCGAGGCCGTATTTCTCGAAGAAGCCGCGCTCGAGCGCGATCGGCAATCCGATCTGGTCGATGCCGGTGACCATGCCGGCCTTCAGCTTGGTCAGCGTCTGTGCGCCCGACGGCGTCCACGCCAGCGCGAACGCCAGCGCGAGCAGCAATAATCGTTTCATTCTCCTACCCTCCCGGTTTTATCGGCCCCACCGCCGTCACCCAGTACGGCCGAGCGACGGCGTTGAGGTCCGTTCGTTTGACGCCACGTAATTCAATCGAATGCTCGTCGGTGCCCGAGACGCGTCCATATTGCTGGAATGCGAGCACGTGGAAGCGCTCGGGGGTGAACGGCAGCTCGATCTGCACATTGACCTTCTCGGACGTGCCGGCGAGCTCCGGCGAGATCTTGCCCGGCGCAGCTAAGGTCAGCCAAAGCTGAAAGCCGGCCCAGGCGGCGATGACGCCGAGCACGATGCGGCCCTTGGTCGAACGGAAGGCTTGCGCGACGAGGCTCATGCGGCGCGCACCATCTGCAGCACACGCGCGGAGAGCTGTTTGAACTTGTCGTCCTTGACCAGATCATCCCAGACCCGCGGCCGCGGCAGGTCGATCCCGATCTGGTCGAGGACGCGCCCCTTCGAAAGCACGACGACGCGGTTGGCGAGGAACACCGCCTCCGGCACGTCATGGGTGATGAAAAGTACGGTCGGCTTGCGCTCCTGCCAGATCCGCGTCAGCTCTTCCTGCAGCGTCATGCGCGTCTGCGCATCGACGCTGGCGAAGGGCTCGTCCATCAGCAGCACATCCGGATTGTTGGCGAGCGCGCGCACCACGCCGACGCGCTGCTGCATGCCGCCGGACAATTCATTGGGGTAGCGGTGCGCCGCATGCGAGAGGCCGGCAAGCACGAGATATTCGCGCGCGATGCGGTCGCGCTCGGCCTTCGGCACGCCGCGCATCTTCGGGCCGAAGCCGACATTGTCGAGCACGGTCTTCCAGGGAAACAGCGCAAACGACTGGAACACGACGCCGCGCTCGGGGCCCGGCCCCTTGACCGGCCTGCCATCGAGCAGGATCTCGCCGCCAGTATAGGGAATGAAGCCCGCGATCATGTTGAGGATGGTGGTCTTGCCGCAACCGGACGGGCCGACCAGCGAGACGAACTCGCCTTGCTCGACGTCGATCGAGACGTCGTGGACGGCGTTGACATGCGAGCCGGCATACGGATCGAAATAGGTTTTTGCGAGGTTCTTGAGCGAGAGCGTCTTCATGATGTCACCAATCCCCAGCGCTGGCCGGTCGCGCGCTCGAGCGGCGCGAGGATCCAGGCGTCCACGATGTACCAGAGCAGTCCGAGAATGATCATGCCGAGCAGGATCTCGACGGTGGAGCCGGAGCGGCGGGCATCGAACATCATGAAGCCGATGCCGCTGGTGCCGACGATCATCTCCACCGCGATCAATGCGCGCCAGCCATAGCCGAGGCCGTTGCGCAGGCCGGTGATGATGTTGGGCAGCGCGCCGGGCAGCGTCACCTCCCAGAGCACGCGCGCCGGCGAAGCGCCTAGGCTGCGGGCGGCGCGCGCGAGATCGCGCGGCACGGATTCGACGCCGAGCACGGTGTTGAGCACCACCGGGAACAGCACGGTATAGACGATAACGAAAGTCATCGTCGTGAGCCCGAAACCGAACCAGATCAAAAGGATCGGCAGCCAGGCGATGTCGCCGATCGCCTGGAAGAACAAAAGGATCGGCCAGCAGATGCGATGCGCCCAGCGGCTGGTGCCGATCAACACCCCAAGCGGAATCCCGAGCGCCATGCCGACTGCAGCGCCGGTGAACAGGCGGATCAGGCTGTCGCCGAGATAGTCCGGCAGGATGCCCTTGTAGGTTAGCGTGACGAAGGAGTTTGCGACATCGACCGGGCCGGGGAAGAACGCGCGCGGGAAAATTCCGGCGGCGGCGACCGCGCTCCACAGCGCGACGACCGGAATGAAGGGGATGATGGCCGCGAGTGCCGGCCAGCGCCGCGTCATCCGTGCGTAACCGCTCCAGAACTGCAAGAGGACATTCATGCGCGCCTCACCATGCCCCAGCGCTCGATGGTCGCACGCTCCAGCGGGACCAGCAGCAGACGGTCGATCAGGAGCCACAGCACACCGATCACGATCATGCCGAACACGATAACTTCGGTGCGGTAGAAATCGCGGGCGACGAACAGCATGTAGCCGAGCCCGACATTGGTCGCGATCATCTCGGCCGCGATCAGGCCGCGCCAGGCAAAGCCGAGCCCGGTGCGAACGCCGGTGACGATGTTCGGCAGCGCGCCCGGCAACAGCACTTCCGTCAGCAGCGCCCAGCGGCCGGCGCCGAGCGAGCTTGCGGCATTGCGTATGGTGTGCGGGATGGTCTTGACGCCCAGCAGCGTGTTGTAGGCGACGACGAAGAACACGGCGTTGAAGATCACGAAGACGATGGCGCCGAAGCCATAGCCGAACCAGAGCGTGGCGATCGGAATCCAGGCGATGCCGGCGAGCACGGAGAAGAAGCGGAACAAGGGCGTCAGGAACGCGGCGACCGTCGGACTCACGCCCATCGCGATCCCAAGCGGCACGGCGGTGATAATGCCGATCAGCGTGCCGAGGCCGACGCGCAGCAGGCTCGCGCCGATATGGGCAAACAGCGTGCCGTCGCGGATGGACTCCATCGCGGCAGTACCGACCGCGCCGACGGAGGGGAAGACGCGCGGATTGATATCGAACAGCGGGACGACGACAGCCCAGATCGCAACCAGCGCAAGGAGCGGGGCAACGAACATCGCAGCCCCCGCGAGCGAATTGACGCTGCGCGCAAGCCACGGCGATCGCCGCTTCAGACTGCGCGTCACCTCCATGCCGCCTCCCCCGATATGATGCAGCCTTTGCCGGCCTTTATTGTCGTTTATCGCGTCCGTGCCGCCTTAGACACGCGACGCCATGCCTCATGTTGCGCAAATTGTCTCATCGCGCAATCGCCTATCCTGCGTAGATCACCCGGGCGGGGGGGCCGGACGCCCGGCAAACAACGAAAGGATGGGGCAGCATCGGATGTCAGCGATCCTGCACTGTCGCGGCCTGCTATCCCTCCGACAAGCGCGCAAAGACTACTCGTCGGTGAATTCGTCTTCTTCGTTGACCTTGGGCTTGCGGCTGAACCAGGAGGACTTCTTGCCACCGAGCGAGCCCGTGACATTGGGGTCGCGCGAGGCATAGGGGTTGCGCGAGTTGGCGCGGGCGGCGATCTCCTCGCCGGAGACGGCGGCGGGCTCGCAGATGACGCGGCGGCTGGCGCGGCGCATCAGGTCAACGTGAATGTGATCGTAGTGAAAACGGTTGGAGCCCGGCGCCAGCACGGTGTTGAACTGCTGGCAGGCCGCGCCCTGGATGTCGCGCAAGAATCCCTGCTCTTCCGGCAAGCCACGCCAGCCATCCTTCACCGAGATGCGGCGGCCGTCGGCGAGCGTGAAGCCGGCGATGTCGAGTGCATTGCCGAAGGCGTGCTCGGAAATATGCGCGCTCGGATTGCCGTTCATGCCGCGGCAGGAATACGCGGAGATCTGCTTGATCTCGACCACGCGCGCGCCGAACCAGCGCGTCGCTGCCGGCTGCACGGAATCGGCAAGCCAGCGATCGAGCGCGGAGACGATCGGACAGGCGAGCGTCGCCGTCGGCTTCAGCGTGACCGGGCCGACCGCGGTGACGGGATTGCCGCGCTCCGGCCCGAGCCGCGGCAGTGGCGCGGCGGCGCCTTGCGATGGCGAATAGGGAGCGGGGGAATAAGGTGCGGAACCGCGGTCGCGCTGCGGATAGCCTTGCGGCGCGCCATAGACCGGACCGCCCGGCGGTTCCGGCGTGCCCTCCGCCGGCAAATCGATGTCGTCCTGCTGCGGCGCGACGCCGGGAGCGTTCAGCGAAATCGGCCCGTTCGACGGCGCACCATAGCCGGGCTGGCCCGCGGCCGAATTCGGATAAGGAGCCGGCCGCGGCGCCGGTTGCGGTGCGATCGGCCAGCGCGGCTGGCTGCGGCTCGAGCCGATATCGGCCGGCGGACGCAGATCGTCGGCGAAACCAAAACTCTGGTCGCTCTCGCCGAGTGCTGCGACCTTGAGCGGGAATTGCGCACCGCACGCGCCGGGACCCGAGATCGGGTCGATGCGCACGAGGTCCGGCCCTTCCTTCACGGCTCCGGATTTCAGGCAAGCGACTTCGGCCTCGGCCCGCCAGGGTTCACGCTCGGCCTGGAAGAAACCGCGACCGCAACCTGCCAGCGAAACGAGGACGACGGAGCCGACGAGATACAAACGAACTCCACGCGTCATGCGCGGCAGGTTCGGCTAATTTATTTAAGGACTCTTCAACGCGTTGTTTTTACACATCTTTAACCATACCGTCACCGGCCCCGGAGGCCTCAAGCAGGACGGACAGCATCGCTGGCTTTTTCGGCGGGGAACGGTTTGGTAAATTCGCGCGTTCTATGCGGGCAGGCGCAAACGCTGGGAGCGTTCTCGATGGCTATGAGTCTTCTCGTCAGCCGGCTGAGCGTCGTCGCCGCCTATGTTGCGCTCGCCTTTGTCGGCGCGATTGTGCTTGGCCTGTTGTAGGCTTTCCCTGGAAACCTGGATTGGACTTGCGCCCGGCGGTTCTCCCGCCGGGCGCTGCCGTGATTTCTACCAGCTATAGCGCACCACGCCCTTGCCGGCGTAGGAGCGCGTGACGTCGGAAAATTCACCCTCGAAGGTCGCGGCTGCCGACCAGCCGTTCATCGAGTTCAATTCGGCAGACGCAGTGGTGAGCGCGGCATCATGTGCTGGCGCCGCGCCGCCTACGACAAAGGACGCGCCGGGCAGCGCCTGGAAGGTCGCAGCGATATTGCGATCGGTGTTGAAATCATGCGCCCAGGCAAAGCGGCCGCGCAAGGTGAGCACCGCATCCGGTATCGCGAAAGACTTGTCGGTTCGCACGCCCAATTCGCTGCGCGGCGCCGTGACGGTCTTGGCGCCGTAGGACAAGGCGAACGCACCGACACCGGCCACGACCTGCTCGGCATAGGCCGGGAGATCGAACGTCGTGAACTGTGCGGCGGCATAAGGCGTGACCGCTCCGATCCACGGCGTCGGCAGCCGATAACCGCCTTCAACGCGGCCCGAGTAAGCATTGGCGTTGAACTCAGCGTGCAATCGATCGAGGCCGGCGCCGATCACGGTGCGATCGGTCGTGATGTCCTGCCAGCCATAGGCGAGCGCGCCCAGGACATAAGCCGCGCCGACGTCGTGGCGCGCGAAGACGCCAGCCTGGAACAGGTCGGAGCGGCCGCTTCCGAGCGAATTGGCGACCGAGAAATTGGTGCCGCCGCCGGCGAGCGTGAAGCCTACAAGCGTGTTCGACGCGATCCGGTAGTCGGCGCCAACAGCCGCGCCGTAGATGCGGCTGGACGTGTTGTTCGATCCGAGCGCGGCGTTGCCGTCGGTCGTCTGCGAGCCGCCGAAGCCGGCCGCCCAGACGCTCCAGCGTTGCAAGGCCTGCGCGGGCTGTGGCGCCTTGCGGTACACGGCGGCATAGGCAGCGCGTTCGGCGCGCGATCCACGCTTCCGCGCCGACGCATAGGCGTTCGCGCCCTCGGCATCATCATCGGCGAACTGCGAGGCGCCCGGCGATGGAGATACATTGTCGCCGCGTCCGGCGATGAACGGATCGGTCATGATCCCCATGAACATGTTCATCGCGTTGAAGGTGGTCTGCTGCGAGCCGGTCGACGTCTCGCCTGAAGCCTGCGTCAACCCAGCCGGCGTTAGGCCGCCGAAAGCGGCGGGGATGCTGCCGCCGGCGTTGAAGAAGCCGGTCAGCACGTTCGCCAGCCTGGCCTGATTGATGTTGAGGCCGGAGGTGGGCGCAAAGTTGAGCGCCAGGTCCAGATAGACGTTGTTGGCGTCATAGTTCAGGCCGGCGCTGACCGAAGGCAGGTTGGTCGTGACTGATGAAGCGAAGGTGCCGCTGACGCCGCCGCTCGCGTTCAGGATCGTGTAGTGCTTCTGCAGGGACGAACTGAGCAAGGACACATTCACCGCCGCGCCGCCCGGTGTCGCAGTGCCGGTGACGTTGGTTCGACCGGCGCCCGCTCCGTCGACCTGCACGAGATAAATCGAGGCAGCCGTGAAGCTGAGGCTGCCCTGCACCGTCAGCGTGCCTGATGTCGCCGTGCCCGGAGCGAGGACGCCGCCGCTGACCGCGGTGCTCCCGACGCTGCCGATGCCGCTGAGCGTGCCACCATTATTGACCGTGACGTCGCTGGCCAGCGCGCCGTTCACCAGCAAGGTTGCGCCGGCGAACACGCCGGTGCCATTCTGATAGGTCTGTGCGTCGGTGATGGTCCACCTGCCGCCCTGCACGTTCAACGCCTGGAAGTTGATGACGTTCGACAGCGTGCCCGAGCCCGGGCCGAACAGGTTGATGGTGTTGGTGCCGACGCCGCCGTCGATCCGGCCGACGATGCTGGAGCCGCCGTACAGATTGAGCGTGTCGTTGCCGCCTTCCATGCTGATGGCGCGGCCGGAGTTGCCGATGATCACGCCGTAGTTGGAGAGAACGTCATCGCCCTCGCCGGTCTGGATCGCCGCGCCGTCGCCGCGAATGAAGCGGGTCGAGCCGGTGCCGGTATAGGTCACGCCATTGAGCGTGCCGACCGAACCGGGATCGGGATTGCCGTTCTGCAGCAGCGTCGTTCCGTTCGGGTCCGGGATCGTGCCATTGCCGATGATGGTGCCGTAGTTGACGATGGTGTCCTTGTCGGCGGCGGTACCGGTCTTGTTCTCGGAACGGATTGCATAGCTGTTGTTGCCGACAATTATGCCGCCGGCATAGTTGATCAGATCAAGGGCGGCCGATCCGCTGCGCGAACCATCGGGATTGGAATCATTATTGACGACGATACCCGCAGCGGCCCCCGATATGGTGCCGTAGTTGCGGATCATGCCGCCGCCGATCGCAAGGCCTTCGCTGTTGTTGAAGCGGTGGCCATCATCCGCGCCTTTCGCGCCCGTGCCCTGGACGGTGCCGTAGTTCGTCAGCGTGAGCGCGAAGTCGACATCGATGCCGTCGCCGTCGCCGCGCGCCGACGTGGTATCGATCGCACCCGTGATGGTGCCGTAGTTGGTGACGACAGCATTGCCGCCGGACCCGACGCCCGAGCCGTCGCGGCCGATGATGGTGGCGCCGGCCTCGTTGTAGACTGTGATGTTGCTGCCGACGTCGCCAGCGGTGCCGCTCTTGGCGCCCGAGATCAGGCCGCCCGCGTAGTTGTAGACGGTGCCGCTATGCCCGAGCTGCAGGTCGATGCCGTCGGCGCCGGGACGGTCCGTCGGCTCTGGCGTCGAATTGGCGACGATCTGGCCGTAATTGTAGACCGTGAAATTCTGGCCCGGCCGCATCGCGTCGGCATTATCGGAAGTGATAAGGCCGCTGGCACGGTTGGTGATCGTGACCGTTGCAGCGGTCGAGGTCAGGTTGTCGAAGTCGATCGCCTGGCCGGTCGCCGACTTGATGGTGCCGGCGTTGTCGATCGAGAACGATGCCCTCGTGCTCGAATTGGTGCTGCCGGAACCGTTGATCTGGATGGCATCGTCAACCGACTGGATGGTCGCACCGGCATTGTTGACGATCGTGAGCGAGGTGACATTGTCGAGGTTCGTATTCGCGCGAATCGCGCGGGCGGAGGCGTCGATCAATCCGGAATTGGTGATGGTGGTGGTACCCGCACCGATCCGCATCACGTCATTGCCGAGCGCCTTGAGCGTACCGCCGGCTTCGTTCGTGATCGAGAACACCGCTGTATTCGAGGTGACCGAGTTGAAGTCGAACACGCGACCGTTGTTCGTCGACTGGATGGTCCCGAAATTGTCGACCTTGACCGTTCCGCTGGTGAGACCGCTCTGGATCCGGAACGCATCGTTGGACGATGTGAACAGCGCATCCTTGTTGTTGATCAGCGCGAAATTGCCGCTGATCGCGCTGTTGGACGTATCGATGCCGCGCGACGTCGCGGAAATCGTGCCATCGTTGGTGATGACCACGCCGGGCGAAGTAAGCCCGGTGGTCCATGTGATCGCCGTCCCGATGACCGAGAGCGTGCTTCCATCCGCGACAAAACCGGTATCATTGTTTGAGACCGTCGTCGCGGTCGCCGGATCGTCCGGCGGCACACTGAAGCTTGCAGCTAAGGCAGAACCAAACGCGATAGATGACGCAGCAACAACCAATGCGAGCTTGCTCGCATGGCTCAACAATTCAACTTTCACCACCAGTCCCCTGAAACCTGCGGTTCGCGGCAATCTGGAGTCTGCATGTAACAGTTTGATAACAACGCATTTGCGTGTAAGACATGCGTGGCACTTGTGATATAATTGCAACGAGCGAACATCTCACTTGTCTTCGAAGCCTGAACGACCCGGCGTCGCCGAGCAGACGTTGCAACGCGCCGCGTTGGCGCTGCAGATGCAGCGGCCCGACGAGGCCGAGCGATTGGCGGCAGCGGTGTTCAAGGCGAACCGCGGCAACGTGGCGGCTGCGGCGCTGCTTGGCCGCGCGCTGATGCTGCAGAACCGCTTCGATGAGGCGATCATTCCGCTGCAGAAGGCCTCGCGTCGCGGCGACGACCCCGCAGCCGAGACCCTGCTCGCCGCGGCGTTCGCAGCCACCGGCCGGCGCGACGACGCGCTCGTTCTCCTGCGCCAGGCGATCACGCGACGGCCTGCGTTCCCGCCGGCTTTCCTTGAATATGCCGGCCAGCTCGCATCCGGCGAAAAGATCGACGAGGCGATCGCCGCGCTCGAACAAGGTCTTGCGCTCGCGCCTGGAATCGTCGAGCTGCAACTTCGTTTGGCGACGCTTTATATCGGCCGCAACAAGCGCGCCGAGGCGCGTGCGTTGCTGCAGCAGGCCGCGGTTACCGCGCCTGCGCGCCCCGACGTGCTGGCCGAACTCGCGCGCGTGATGGTGCTGGACGGCGACTACGCCGCGGCCGTCGATGTCTTCCGCCGCGCGCTCGCGCTGTGCCCGGATGATGCGCCAACGCGCGCCAATCTTGGCATCTGCCTGATGGAGATGGGTGAGCGCGCCGCCGGCGAGGCAAGCCTGCGCGAAGCCGCGCGCGGCAGGCCGGACATGACCGGTCGCGCGATCATGTCGCTCGCCGCCGCCTCGCACGGCCGCTTCTTCCTGCGCCCCAGCGCCGCGGCGAAATTCCTGACCGGCTAGCGCCTGTACGGACAAATCCGGTTCTGCGCGTCAGAAACTCGTCAATCGCACCATCGCTTGCTTGCGGCGTATGACCGATGAAACGATTGGTCCGAGCAAATGAAATAATTCAGCAACAGCATTTGTGCAAAAGCAATACAATCGGGTGCTCGGCGACAACTGGCGGATATGCCGAGACGCTTTACGATGTGACGCAGCGTTGGGGCGATACTTCGTCCAGATAGCCGCAATCAGCGATGAGGCAGGTTTTCGGTGAGCAGCTTACGAAACATCATCGACGTTCATTCGCATCCCATTCTGCCTATTGGCAAAAAATTACCCGTCGGCTCGCCGGACAAGATGCCTCAGTGGTCGGTCGAACGCGCGCTATCTTTTATGCAGGAACACGGCATAGCCGCTTGCATTCTCTCAATCCCGGATGCGGCCAACTACGCAACGGGCAACGATGGACGTGATATCTCGAGACGAATAAACGAAACCTTGGCAGACATTGTCTCGCGATATCCAAGCAGATTCGGAGCGCTCGCCACCATACCCGGCTTGGACGCTGAGGCAGCGTCGGCCGAGATTGAGTATGCGCTGGATACACTGAAAATGGACGGTGTCGCGACGTCAACAAGCATCAATGACGTGTATCTCGGCGACCGGCTATTTGATCCTTGGTTCGCAGAGCTGGATCGGCGGGGCGCAACCCTGTTTGCGCACCCCACGTTCACGAAGGCGTCACAGCCGGTGCTGAATGGCTTGAACCCGAGCGTGCTTGAATTTGTGTTTGATACCACGCGCATGGTCACGAACTTGGTCGTGACCGGCACCAAGAAACGCTTCTCAGACATCAAAATCATTGCGACACACGGCGGCGGCACAATTCCATTTCTCGCGTCAAGGATTCAGATACTTGAACACACGTTTGGAGTGGGACCCGGACTGCTTGAACTTTCCCCACAGGATGTGAAGGACGGTCTTGCCTCATTCTATTATGACTTAACGGGCGCTACGTCCGAGGCTCAACTATTGGCGATTCTAAAGCTCGTTCCGGTCTCTCAATTGTTAATTGGCCTTGATTTTCCTCTGATGCCGCGGTCCAGCTTTGCGCCGGCGCTCGATGACATAGCCGGATATCCACAGTTCGACGCGGATGATTTGCAGAGTCTTTGTTTCAGCAATGCCGGACGATTGTATCCAGCCTTAAGGGCGCGGGTGGGGCGACAACGTTAGCGCGAAGCGAGCCCGCGAAGGCATGCGCGACAGACCATGGCCGCTTCTTCCTGCGTCCCAGCGCCGCGGCGAAATTCTTGACAAGCTCGCTTCACGGGGTCGAAAAAGCATGTTTCTCGACCCTCGGGGTGGCATCGACAAATCGCGCATTGCTCAAGCGACGCTGGAGCAGTTGGTCAACGAGCCTCATAAGTCGGCGCGATCATGTGAACGCGGCCGCTCAAACCCATCCCAGTTCCTTCAGTGCCAAGCCTGAATGCCATATCTTCGTCATATGGCTGATCTTGTCGCCAGTAAATTGCATCACGTAGACGTAATCCGAATTCGTCTTTTTGCCGGTCGGCTCACATGGACCACCGGGGCCGGTATGGGTGCCCGAGAAGACGGCATAGGCTGCGACGTTGTTTCGTTCGGTGTCGGTGGCGAAGGATTTCACCTGATAGCTGCCGTCCGGCAAAGTGGTCATTACCCCCTTCATCCAGTCAGTATATTCCGCAAGAGTCTTGATATCGGCAAGCGGTTCGGCCTGAGCGGCGAAACTTGCATCTGGGGCACAGTAGATCTTGCAGATCTCCCAACCCTTTCCAGTTTCGCAAGCGGCAAAGAAATCCTTGGCAATTGCCGTGATCGACGCCATGGCTGCTTCCCCTGTGTGCGTGGACGGAATGTCTCTTTTAGCACTTCGGCCATGTTGCTGGCCGCGAACAAATCGAGGTCGATCAGCGTTTCGCGACTTTGTCGTACGTTGCAATGATGCGCTTCAAATCGTCATATTCGTTGCATTGCATCAGGCAGATCCGTTCGAGAGCCGCGAGATGCTCATTGGCCTTGGCAGGATCACCTTGGGTCAAGTAGGCTTCACCCAAATGTTCATGTGCGCTGCGGTGCCGGGGATTTAACGCCAGCGCCTGCTGAAAATGCCGGATTGCCGGATCGAACTGCCGCAGGCGCCGATAGGCGTAACCAAGGTAGTTCTGAATATCGGCATTGCGGGCGTCGCGGAGCGCAGCTGATGTAAGCGCCTTGATTGCTTCGTTCCACTCGCTCGCGACGATCGCTCGTTTCCCGGCCGCGAAATCCGGATCGAGCACCGCCCAATCCGCAGTCTCTACCATCGATCCCATGGTCGAGCAGATCGGCCAGGCGTCAACCGCGAGCGCCGCCTCGGACTTGGCACCGTCTCCGCGAGCGGCTTTCACCTGATCATGCCGACCGGATGTGGTCAGGAGATACGCCGCCACCACCGCGGTCATCACGCCCATCACGGCGGCGATTAGGATTGATCGCATCATGGTCGTTATGCCGGTTAGTCGGCTGCCGCACATCTGCGCGCGGCAACCGTTCTATTCATTCTCTGCCTCGTTAGTCTTACTGCTGCATCAAGGATGCCTTGGCCTCGCTGATCTCCACCCGATCCGTGTCCGCGTCTTTCGTCATCTCGGCAAGCTTCCGGAAATAGCGCGCGGCTTTCTCCGGCTGATTTATCGCCTTCGCCGCGGTGGCTGCACCGTACAAGCTGCGAAGCCGATTGGGCGCCGACACCAGCGACGTCTCGTACTCCGTCAGCGCTGCTCCCGGTTGCTGCTGTTGAATCAGCAGGTCACCCAACAATTCCCGCATCGGATACAGCCGGTTCTCCATCGCGATGTGCTTTTCGCTGTCATCCTCCAGGTCTGCCGCCGTTCGCATCAGCTTCAGCGACCTCTCCTTCTCCCCCTTGGCTTGCGCAATCCAGGCCGATGCAGCCAACATCTGGATTTCGACTTGGCTCGCCCAATAGGACTGACTTGCGTTGTCCAGCGCAGCGTGAAGCTCCTTAAGTTTGGCAACCTCGCGCTCGGCAGCGGCAAGGTCGCCGCTGCGGGCCGATCCCATGGCGCGGGCAAAATGGGTGATGGCCTCCGCCTGTGGAAATTGGCTGCCTCTCGGCTCAAGCGCTGCCGCTTCCGTCCATGCCTGACGTTCCAACGCAAAGCGCGCCGGCACCGCGGCAAGGGCGGTATAGCTGGCGAGGTAGTCAAACCCGAGCTTCTTTATCGCATTGCTCTCGTCGCGTAGCTGCTTGGCCGGCCCCTCCTGTCCCATTTGCAGCAGGGCGTACTCCATGAAATCCAGATGGTGCGGCTGGCCTGGATGTGCCGCCCCAGGCCAGAGCTTGGCGGCTTGCGCTTCGGCGAGCGCCAGCGATTTCGTGTTCGATGCGATGGATTGCGTCCACATCCCGAGCATTGAATAGGTGTGCGAAGGCATGTGCTGGGCATGCTGAGACGCGGGGGCGACCTCGGCATATCTGTTGGCGGCATCAAGACCGCGCTGCGCAAGCGTCGGGTAATCATAGGTGTGGATCATGTAGTGCAGCACGCCCGGATGCTCCGGCAGCTTCGCCTCGACCGTCTCAAGGATCGCGCCGGCCTTGAGCTGATTGGCGAAGGTCTTGTCGCTGTGCAGGGCCGTCTCGTTGAGGGCGAGCGCATAAAAAACGGCTGCCTCCGGATCATCCGGATATTTCTGCATCAGCGCTTCCATCGCCTTTTCGTAGGCAAGCCCGCGCTTGGTTTGATCGACCTTGTCAAAGTCCTTGTAGTAAACTTCGATCGCGTTGAGCCAGTCGCGCTCGCGCTCGGTCTTGGCACCGATCGCCTTGCCCTTCTCCACGGCCTCCCATCCACTCTTCAAAGCGGTGGCGGTGAGCGGCAGGATCAATGGATTGGGACGGCTGCTTATGGCGATGCCCCAGTAAGCAATGGCGCATTGCGGATCGGCGGTCGCCGCGTCGGTGAAAACCTGGATGCTGTCCGGATAAAAGAATGAATGCACCATCGCCAGGCCGCGATCGAATTTCTCTTGCGCCTGCGGCGTGCACGAGGTCTCGAAGTGCACGCGGCCAAGTCCTTGCGCCCAGGCCGCGGTGGCGAAGGTGCTTGCCAATAGCGCTGTGACGAACGTTCCCAAATTCGGTCTCATGGCGCTCTCTCCTTTGGGTCGAAATAGCTGTTTTGGCGCAATCACCGCGGCGCGGTCGTGCGCACTGCAAATGCTCAGTGAGAGACCGGCATAAAAGGAGTGTCGGTTTTAGGAAGATGCGATGCTTGCCGACAGCATCTTTCGCCGCCCATTCGGCTCTAACGGAGACGTCGGCAGATCCCGTCTCGAAAGGCAGCTCTAAGCAAAGGAGGGTACACGATCTCGCGCCCAGCCAAAAGAGGCCGTATGCGGAGCCCGGCACGGCAGATCTGGCCGAAACTGACGGCCGAGATATCCGTCGGAGGTCAAAAAGCGAAGTGGGCACGGGCATCTTGGGATATCTGCTGGATCATGATCCGATTCCGTCCAATCGGATCATGATCTAATCCCTCAGCCGGCTTGAAACACCTCGTCAGGCAGGCGTCCCAAGTCTTCGAACTCGACCAATCGATCATCTACAAAGGTGAAGGCGGCAAACGATCCCTTTGCACGTATCTCGACGATGACACGCGATGCGGGCTGGCTATTAAAGACATAGTCGACATGCAGCTTCGTTTCGCCATAAAGCGCTTGGACATCGGCAATCGCCATGCCCGCCCGTGGTCCCTCGAACGAGTCGCGCGGCTGAGGTACTGCAGGCAGGCGAACCTGAAAGATGTCTTGCGGAATGTGTCGTCCGAGCGTCTTGGCGATCACCCGGTCGGCGGCGAAGAATACGCTCACTTCCGGTTCGCCAAGAATATCGTACACCCATTGATCCAGCTTGATACCAAAAAAGGTGTAATGGCAGATGCGGCTCGGCTCTCCGAATGAGCGTCGCACGGCGGTGCTCGCCATGCCCGGCCAAGCCTTTCGGCTGATCAGGGGAAGGTCACTCTTTTCGACTTGAAAGACGTCCAACTTGACGTGCGACACTTTCCCGTCCGAAAGGGTGACCGTGCTGGGAATCGCTCCAAAGAACTCGAGCTTTCGCCGGCTGATCCCGCCGGCATCGTAACCTACAACTCGGGCTGGTTCGCCCATGATGCGGATCACTTCCTGCTCCGTCATGCCAAGATGAAGTTGACCGGCGGGGACGGTGATGAACTCGACATGCGGCGGCTTTGGTGCGTCGGATTGGGCGGCCGCAGCCAGCAAGGCTATCGAAATATCGAAAAAGACGGCCATGGCGGCTGTAATGAAAAGCTTCAATTGCATTGTACACTCCGTCGGCAAATGAGGGGTAGGAGGATTACTGTCTCGACGAACTCGTCGTTTCGTCCGGCTCAGCCTCTGCTTCGACCGCGTAAGAGGCGGTAGAAGGAGCGGCGATGGAGTAAAGTTCGGCGGCATGCACCGCAAAGCCCTCGATCACGAATGCGAACACCGACGACCAGAACGCGTTGACCAGCCGGCGCCTTGTTCTTTTCAGTGCTGGAAGCGAATTCGCGCGGGGCGGCGCGGATTGCGGCGACGCCATTGCGTCGCTGGTCGAATTCTCTCCGGTCGCGATCTGCTCGGTGATGTAGGCGGCATCCTCGCTCACACCGTAGATCAGGCCCGACTTCGAGGTGTGAAGCCATGGAAGGCCGACAAAGAACAATCCCGGATAGGCCGTGACACCGCGCGTCTGACGAGGATACCCGTCGCCGTCGGTGACCGGCAGTTTGATCATCGAGAAGTCGAAGCCATAGCCTGTCGCCCAGATCACGTTGGTAATGCCGGCAACCCTCAGATCGAGCTCAGATAGCAACGGCTGCTCAAATCCATCGCGCAGAACCGGCAGTTCTTCTTCCGGCACCACCATTCCCGTCCTGGCGACGTAGTCATCGACGGCGGTCACAAAATCCGCTTCGGCCCGGTCGGCTGCGGCCAGATTGTCGTGCAGGTCCGGCGCGAGCTTGATGACGCCATCGTCGATGCTGCGGAGGCGGCCAAGCAGCACGACGCCATCACGTGCAAATTGATGCAGATTGAGCGTATGGCCGCCCTTGGTCCCCGATATATGCGGCTTGCCGCCGAACTTGGCCTGCGGCGACGGCAGTTCGCTTACCTTGCGATCGTAGTGGCCGAGTCGAGCGAACCACCAGTTTGCATCTTTCCCGCGGTAACGCCGCGGCGTCCGGCCGGCGCGGCCGACCGCGAGGTAGACCTTCCGCCCCGATTCATAAAGCTCTTCGGCGATCTGGGCACCCGATTGTGCGCTTCCAACCACCAGCACAGCGCCGGATATGAGCTGGTCTGGATTGCGATAGGCGTCGGAATGAAGCTGCCTGATGTGGGATGGAAAATTGCGGCTTGGAGCCGGGATCTTCGGCGTTTGATGGAGGCCAGTGGCCACGATGACATTGCGCGCCCGGATCGGCTCGCGATCCTGGATCCCAACGAGATATTCACCGCTTTCTCGGTCGCGTTCGATCCGCTTGACGCGCATGCCATAGCGCACGGGCAAGCGTCGTGCGAACTCTTCAAAATACGCTACGACTTCATTGCGGGACATGAATCCATCGGGATCGTCTTCCGCGTATTGCACGCCGGGCAAACGCGACTGCCAGCGCGGTGTATTCAGCGCAAAAGAATCCCAGCGATGGCTGCGCCATGCGTGGCCTGGCCGATCGGCCTGTTCGAGGACGACATGGTCCTGGGATCGTCTGTTCAGATAGTAGCTGACGGCTAGACCCGCCTGCCCTCCGCCCACGACGACGGTGTTCACTGCTGTGGTCATCGACTTTCTCCTGGTCTCGCGGGAACGGCTTGCCCGCTGAATTGCTCTTCGTGACGCGGAGGTGTTGTCGACAACCGGCTGCAATAAGACGGCGGATCGGCATATGATTGTTCACAAACCGTGATAAATCGCAGGAGGCGCACATGGATCGGATGGCGAGCATGGCGGTCTTCACGAAGGTGGTCGGGACCGGCAGCTTCTCGGCGGCGGCGCGGGAGATGAAGCTATCCCAGGCGTCGGTGACCAAGCAGATCCAGGAGTTGGAGGGCTGGCTTGGCGTGCGCCTGCTTAATCGCACAACCCGGCGTTTGAGCCTCACCGAGATCGGTACCGGGTTCTACGAACGCTGCACGCGCATTCTCGCCGCGATCGAGGAAGCGAGAAGTGCTGCCGGCGCACTCCAGTCGACGCCCCGCGGGCGCTTGCGGATTAACGCTCCCGTCTCGTTCGGCTTGCTCCACCTTGCGCCCGTCGTGACTGAATTCCTGAAACTTTATCCCGACGTTTCGGTTGAGATGCTCGTCAACGACCGAGTGGTCGACCTGCTGGAGGGGAAGTTCGACGTCGGCGTGCGCATCGGGCGTCTCCGTGACTCGAGCCTGATTGCCCGGCGGATCGCACCGATCCGGCTTGCCGTCTGCGCCGCGCCGGAATACCTCGCGCGGCATGGCGTACCGCAGACGCCGGATGATCTCGTGAACCACAATTGCCTGGAATACACCTATTTCGAGAGCCGCGGCGAATGGCGCCTCCTCGATCCCGCGGGCACTGAGATCGTCGTTCCAGTCTCGGGCCGGTATCTTGCGAACAACGCCGACGTGCTGCGCTCCACAGCCATTGCCGGCGGCGGGATCATCTTGGTCCCCACCTTCCTCGTCGGCGACGACCTGCGATCGGGCCGCCTCGTTCGTTTATTGCCCCATTATCCGCCGCCGGAACAGGCGCTCTATGCTTTGTATCCGCCTGGTCGACATCTCTCGGCCAAGGTACGGAGTTTTGTGGACTTCCTGGTCGTTCGCTTTGGCGGCCGGCCGACGTGGGACGACACCTGATCAGAGGCGAATAGCTCGGTCTTGGCGCCAAGAGGATTGGAACAAGTCGCCTTTGCGTCAAGAAGGGACGTTGCGGCTCACCCGGCACTCGGTCCGCTGTACATTTGAAAGCGGACATCGCAGGCCCAACGAGCAGGTCTGCTTACCAGCGGCTCGGCTTCGAGGTGCTGGGCGTCATACGCGTGGGCGATTCGCCGCCTATGGCGCCGATGCTGCGGCCCGCGCGCTAGCGCATGATCCGGAAAAGTGGAAACCGGTTTTCCCTCGCGCCAAACGCGAAGCGTTTGCGCGGAGATCATGCTCAAACAAAGAGATGAGATCATGATCCGATTCCGTCCATCGGATCATGATCTAGGGCCGCCTTTCGAATAGCCCATCACGGTCAAGCGCTTCTGCTTTTCGCCGGGATGCAACTGATCGTCCATCTGAGAACGGCTCCGTTTTCATGCACTAGGTGATTTCCCCTATGAAAGCGGCTTCACGCGCACGCGTGCTTATCGTCATGTTAGAATCATTCCAATCAACGGTAGCCTTCGCCGTTCCCGCCCGCGCAACTTCGAACGATTCAAAATTTCGGAGGTGGAATTGCACCGTTCGCTTCGTGTTTAAGTGTTGGTCGCCGCGCGCCATGAAGCTCGCGGCCAACAAGGTCATTGGGGCGTAGAGAAACATGATGAGAGTATCGCAGGCGAGGCTTCGGCTATTCGCCTCGACTAGCTATGTCGCGTTCTGTCTGTCCATCGGCGCAGCGGACGCACAGGCGCAGACGGCACCGAGCCAAGGAGGAGCATCCTCTCTGCCTGCAGTTACAGTCGACCCGCCAGAGACGCGACGACGTCCCGCGTCGCCGGCCGCGCGCACGTCCACGAACGCAGGACGGACGCGGCGGACCCAAGCCGCACGCCGGAACGAAACGGCACCGGCCACAAACCCGCCCCCAGCGCCCAGTTTCGGCCCGAGCCAGGATGCCCGCACCGGCACGGTCGGCGTCTATGCCAACAGCACGTCGGTCGCCACGAAGACGAACACACCTTTGATCGACATCCCGCAGTCCGTCAGCGTCCTGACCAAGGAGTTCATCCAGGACCAAGGCTTTCAGACCCTGACGGATGTGACGCGATATGTGCCGGGGGTCGCGATCCACCAGGGCGAAGGCAATCGCGACGAGCTTGTCATTCGCGGCGTGGACTCCAGCGCGAACTTTTATGTCAATGGCTTCCGCGACGACGTGCAGTATTTCCGCGACCTTTACAACGCCCAGAGCGTCGAGGTGCTGAAAGGGCCGAGCGCACTGACCTTCGGACGTGGTGCCGGCGGCGGTCTCGTGAACCGGACGCTGAAGGAGGCAGACGGCACGAGAATTTACCAAGCGACGGCGCAGACCGGCTCCTACAACGACAGGCGCGTGTCGCTCGATGCGGGACAGGCCGTGAACGAGAACATCGCCGTACGGCTGAACACCTTCTACGAGAACAGCAATACGTTCCGCGACTATGGTCACTTCGAGCGATACGGTTTCAATCCGACCGTGACGCTGAAGCCGACCGACGACACAAAGATCAAGCTGAGCTACGAATACTACCACGATGAGCGTCTCGCGGATCGCGGTAACCCGTCGCTCGGCATTCCAGGCGGCGCCACGCGCTTCAACCCGACGGTACCGTTCGCGCCCAATGGCGATCTGACGACGTTCTACGGCAGCCCAATCTACAACCAAGCAAGGGTTGACGTGCAGACCGGCATTGCCGTGATCGAGCATGATTTCGGCAACGGACTGACGGCAAAGAACTCCACGCTCTACGCCGACTACAACCGTGGCTATCGCAACGTCTATCCCGGTGGCACGGGCGGCGGTCCAGGCGGCGGCGCGGTGACGCCGGATCTTACACAGGTGTCGCTCAACGCGTACCAGAACGACACCCCCCGCGAGAACGTCTTCAACCAAACCGATTTCGTGTACAAGACGGCGACGGGACCAGTCTTTCATACCGTCGCGTTCGGCACCGAATTTGGTCGAGAGACCGGCCTGTCCAGGCGCGACTCCGGCATCTTCCCCAACAACGGGAACAGGGCTTTCGACGTCGTCAATCCATTCAACCCGACTTATTTCGGACCGGTGCTGTTCACCCACCTTCCGAGCGACGCCAACAGCAAATACCGGCTGAATATCGCCTCAGGCTATGTGCAAGACCAGATCGAGGCGACCCGCTGGCTGCAATTCTTCCTCGGCGCCCGCTACGACAGCTTTGACCTGTCGGCGTTCGATTTCAATACCAACATCAACCGCAGCAGGGTCGACGAGAAGGTCTCTCCGCGCGTTGCGATTATCGTGAAGCCAATCGACAACCTTTCCGTCTACACCGCCTACAGCACCTCCTTTTTGCCCGCGTCCGGAGACCAGTTCAGCGCGCTGAGCCCGGGGACACTGATCTTGCAGCCGCAGAAATTCGAGAACACCGAGGTCGGGGTCAAATGGAACATCCAGCCCAAGCTGCTGTTCACGGCGGCCCTGTATGAACTCAATCGTACGAATGTGCCGATTGCCGATCCCAACAACCCTGGCTTCTTCTTCGCCAACGGCGCCAACCAGATCCGCGGTTTCGAGACTGCGGTCACGGGTTACGTAACGCCCGATTGGCAAACAGTTTTCGGCTACGCTTATACCGACGCGCGCGTCACCAGCGCGACTTCGTCAACGATCGTGCCCGGCAATCGCGTGCAGCTCGTGCCCTTCAATCAGTTCGCCTGGTGGAACAAGTATCAGATCGATCAGCGATGGGCTGCTTCTCTCGGTATCATTTACTTCTCGGATTCCTTTGCCTCGTCCGACGATACTGTGCGGCTGCCGGGCTTCTGGCGTTTTGATGCCGGCCTGTTTGCAAAGATCGACGAGACATGGAGCGCTCAGCTCAATGTCGAGAACATCTTCAACACGGGCTACTGGGCGACCGCCGACGGCAACAACAACATCTCGCCGGGCCAGGGTCGCACGATCCGCGTGCTGGCGCGGGCGAGGTTTTAGGTTCGCTGCCGGTCGCATCGTGTTCACAGCCGGAATCCCGGCCGCGCCGCATAGCGGTCGGCCGGGGTGTGCACGGCTCCTGTGCAACGCACACACGTTTGTACCAGCGAATCGGCGGGGCGTTGTGATAATATTGGCCCACAATCACGAGGAGTATCCAGATGCCCGAAGCGGAGATTGGCTGGATTGCAGCAATCATAATTGGTGGCTTGGCCGGTTGGTTCGCCGAGATGTTCATGAAGTCCGGCACCGGCATTCTGATGAACATCATCCTTGGTATCGTTGGCGCCGCGTTGGCAAACTGGCTGCTCGGCCTGTTTGGCGTCGCTCTCGGCGGATGGATCGGCTACTTGATCGCCGGATTCATCGGCGCCTGCATCATCATCTTCCTGTGGCGGGCGATCCGGGGCCGCACTGTTTAGACGCCTGGGCTTCGGTTCTGGTTGAATCAGAACCGAGTTCTGGATTCGTCTTTTGACGCGTTTCCTTCACGCGAACGGGCATCCACTTCGCTCGAAAGCGCTCCAGCTCTGCATCTGAACAACTAAAAATCGTTCTACGCGGCACTTAAGGGAGGATTTCGTGGAGCAGATTCTTATCAATCTGGTGGCGGGTGCGATCGGCGGAAACGCGGCCGGAAAGGCGTCCCAGAACTTTGATTTGGGCACGCTGGGCAACACGATCGCCGGCCTCGTCGGCGGCGGCGTTCTCGGTCAGATCATCACGCTCGTATGGCCGGCGATCGCCACATCGATCCAGAGCGGGAATTTCGACATTGGGTCAATCATTGCCCAGGTGGTCGGTGGCGGCGCAGGTGGTGCGATCCTCACGGCCATCGTCGGAGCGATCAAGAACCGATCCTAGAGCATGATCCGGAAAAGTGGAAACCGGTTTTCCGAAAAGATCATGCTCAAATAAAGAGATCTCAGGCCGACGACGAAGGCGCGCTATTCTTCTGGCGACAGACGGACAATCTGGCGCCCGCCATTCATCACCTTGAGATTGTTGACGTACTCCTCAGGACGCTGCCAGCGGTGAGGTACTTTCAATCCCATGAAGCTTGCGATTTCGCCGATGAAGCTAGTGCAATTGAATGTTTCCGCGTTCCAGACCGGTGAATCCGCCTGCAACTTCTTGATGTATGCGAAAACCCGTTTTGCGTCCGCCTCATTCAGGTAAACCCGATAGCTCGCGGTCAGGTAGTCCGGATCTAGATCGCCGTAGCTTGCCCCGGTCTCGGACGGCACCACCGTCAAATGACCGAGTATATAGGCAAAGGTTTCTCCCGCTGGGGTCAGGCCCGCGACGTCAACCGCCCGCTCGCTTGTCTTTCCATACCAGACGAAAGCATGTCCCCAACTCGCCGCCGTTCTGGCTCTGAAGTCGACGTAATACGGGCCCATTGCGGCGCTAGACGCCGACTTTCGTGTCGACCGTGGCGCCGGTTGCGATTCAACGGCCGCGTCACTGGAAACAAGCGCATTCGCATTGGCGGTGCGCTTGTAGGCCTCCCGTTTCTGGGAAGTGGCGCGTTCCGAGCTGGCGCGAGCGTCAGCTTCCTGAGCAGAAGCCGATTGGACTGTGGCCGGGAGCAAAACAGCGAGAGTTAATCCCGCAAGTAAGCATCGTCCTGATCTCGTCAGGCTGTTTACCACGCTTTGCCCCCTTAACCGTCGACGATAAAGCTCAGATTGAACGAGCCGAGTCAGTATCGCGTCAGTAGCGCGGCGCGACAATAGGCGTCTTGCCGACGGGGGTCTTCCCGACCGGGGTCTTGCCAATCGGCATCTTGCCGATGGGAGCCGCCGGATAGGCGGGCACGGGCTCTCGGCGCGGAAGGTCGGCCGCGCTGGCGGCGGTCACCAGAGCAAAGGTTGCGCCTACTGCAATCACGATTTTCTTCACGGTACTTCTCCCCAACTTAGAAAGAACCAGGCGGTAACCTGCGCTCCTCCCGACCATGCACGGCGGAATGCGACCTCAGTGCGGCAGATCGAACCCGTTGGAGCAATTGGTCCACAGTGCGGCACATATGACACACCCCTGATGCCATTCTCACGTGGGCAAGCCGCGGTTGCGACATTCACGTAACGGTGAACGTGACGATTGGAGGGATTTCTGATCATTGGGTGCCTCCAGATGAATGGAGGTTCGGAATGCCCCCCTATGCGGTCCTCGCGCTCGCTATTGTTGTCGAAGTTGTCGCAACGAGCGCGATGAAGGCATCCGCGGGATTTACCAGGCTCGGCCCTTCTCTGTTGGTGGTAGCAGGCTACGCTGTCGCCTTCGTGTTGCTCGCCAAAACCCTTGATCGTATACCGCTCGGCATCGCCTACGCTGTTTGGGCAGGCGGCGGTATCGTACTGGTCGCGCTCATTGCGTGGGCGATCTACGGACAGCGCCCCGACTTTGCGGGCTTCGTCGGGATGGGCCTGATCGTGGCGGGCGTCCTGGTTCTGAACCTTCTGTCCAAGACATCCGTCCACTGACCGGCTAGAGCATATTCGGTTCTGATTGAATCAGAACCGAAGCTCTCCATTCTTTTTTTGACGCGTTTTCTTCACGCGAACCGGTACCCACTTCGCTCGAAAACGCTCTAGGAGCGTAGAACCTCTACACTTCGAGCCATTCCTTGCGAACGGCTTCGTTGGCCCTGAGCTCGTCGGGCGTGCCTTCGAACACGATGCGGCCATGGCCCATGATGTAGACCCGGTGCGAAATCCTGAGCGCGATGGACAGCTTTTGCTCGACCAGCAGGATAGCAACGCCCGCCTTCGCGATATGAGCGATCAGGTCACCGACCTGCTGCACGATCAGCGGGGCCAGTCCTTCCGTGGGCTCATCGATCATGATGAGCTCGGGGTCTCCCATCAGCGTCCGGCAGGTGGTCAGCATCTGCTTCTCGCCGCCAGAGAGCACGCCGGCGGGCGTATCGGCGCGCGCCGCAAGGTTGGGGAACATGTCGAGCATGTCCTGCAGCCGCCATTTGCCGGGCCGACGCGTGTTCTTGATGCCGAGCAGGAGATTCTGACGAACCGTCAGCCCGGGGAAGATATCGCGGTGCTCCGGCACATAGCCGAGCCCCAGGCGCGCGATCTTGTGGCTCGGCAGCCCGGCGATCTCCTGCCCCTTGAAGCGAATCGTCCCCTGAGGCGGCACCTCGCCCATGATCGCCTTGACCGTGGTGGAGCGGCCGACGCCGTTGCGGCCAAGCAGGCTCACCACTTCGCCAGCCGAGATGGAAAGGTCGACCCCTTGGAGGATGTGGCTCTTGCCGTAATAGGCGTGCAGATCCCTGACCACGAGCATCAATGCGCCTCTTCGCCGAGATAGGCTTCCTTGACCTTCGGGTTGGCCCGGATCTCCTCGGGCGTGCCGGAGGCGATGATATGGCCGTAGACCAGCACCGAGATGCGGTCGGCAAGACCGAACACCACACTCATATCGTGTTCGACGATCACGAGCGTACGCCCTTCGGTGAGGCGGCGGATCAGGGCGACGGCGCGTTCGGTCTCCGCGTGGCTCATGCCCGCGGTCGGCTCGTCCAGCATGATGACGTTGGCACCGCCTGCGATGGTGATGCCGATCTCGAGTTCGCGCTGCTCGGCATAGGTGAGAAGCCCTGCCGGCACATCGCGACGGTGGCTCAGGTGGATGTCCTCGAGGATCTCGGCGGTGCGTCGCCGCACCTCCGGCAGGTCGTCCACGTTCTTCCAGAACGCATAGCGATGGCCGGTGGCCCAAAGCACGGCGCAGCGAACATTCTCCCACACCGTCATGCGGGCGAACACGTTGGTCACCTGGAACGAACGCGACAGGCCGCGCCGATTGATCTCGAACGGCCGCAGTCCCGAGATCACATCGCCATTCAGCCGGATCTCACCCGAGCTCGGGCTGAGATAGCCGCTGATCAGGTTGAAGGTCGTGGACTTGCCGGCGCCGTTGGGACCGATGATGGCGTGGCGCTCACCCTGCGCGACACTCAGGTTGAGGTCCTGAATGATGCTCACATTGCCGAAGTGCTTTTCGACGGCACGAACTTCGATGGCTGGCGTCACGCGAGATACCCCCGGTCACGGGCGATGCTGGCGGCACGGTCCCAGGCCTCGGCGATACGCCGCCAGGTGATACGGGCGACGATGAAGCCGCCGACCACCAGGACGGCCGCGATGCCCCAGGTCGTGGGCGCAGTGGTGTTAAAGGGGATGCCGAGAAGCTTGACGATGTTGCCTTCGCCGCCGGTGACCGTGTAGCGCGCCACCGTCTCGATCGACAGGATGACGCCGCAGGCCAGCGCCAACGTCGGGAGTGCGGCGACCAGATAGGACGGGATCACCATGCCGAGCGTCCTGGCGCGGATCAGCGGCCGGTGCATCATCAGAAGGCCGGCGATGCCGCCCGGCGCGAACATCACGATACCGATGAAGATGATGCCGAAATAGAGCTGCCACACGCTGGTCAGGCTGGTCAGCCCGAGTTGCAGATAGGTCACGAGGATCGCGCCCAGGATCGGACCGAAGAAGTAGGAGGCGCCGCCGATGAAGGTCGCGAACAGCACCATGCCGGACTGCACCGCGCCGAGATAGGCGGAGTTCGCGATCTCGAAATTGATGGCGGCGAGACCGCCTGCGATGCCGGCAAAGAAACCGGCAAAGCAGTAGGCGAGGTAGCGGACGACGTGAGGATCGTAGCCGATGAACTCGACCCGCCCGGGATTGTCGCGGACCGCGTTGCAGATGCGCCCCAGCGGCGTGCGGGTGAGCGCGTACATCGCCATCGCCGACACCAGCACCCAGAATGCGATCAGATAATAGACCTGGATTTGCGGGCCGAAGGTCCAGCCGAAGATATGCGGCAATGCCGTGCGATCGGTGCTGATCCCGGATTCGCCGCCGAAGACGCTGCGCAGGATCAGCGACGAGGATGCGACCAGTTCGCCGATGCCGAGCGAGATCATCGCGAACACCGTGCCGGCGCGCCGCGTCATCACCCAGCCGATCAGGAGCGCCAAGCCAAGGCCGCCGATGCCGCCGAGCAGCGGGATCAGGGGGAGCGGGATCGGCCATCCGTGCGCCGTGACTGCATTCATCATATGGACGGCGGCAAAGCCGCCGAGGCCGTAATGAACCGCATGGCCGAACGACAACAGCCCGGTCTCGCCAAGCAGAATGTTGTAGGACAGCGCGAAGATGATCGCGATGCCGATCAGGCTGAAGGAGGTGAGCGAGCCGCCCGAGGAGAAGATCAAGGGCAATACGACGAGCGCAATCGCAGCGACCACCCACAGCCCGTAGAAGCGCAGGTTTTGGCCGGATGGCTTCGCGGCGACATCAGACGCGGAGGTGACGGTGCTGGTCATGTTTCGCGCGTCCCGAGAAGGCCCATGGGACGGACGATCAGGATGACCACCAGCAGCACATAGGGCAGAACCGGCGCGATCTGGGCGATCGTGACATTCCAGATATCGGTGAGGACCGAAGGACCCATGCCCGGATCGAGTGGCCCGAACGTGCTGGCGAGCGAGCCGTTCAGCGCGACCGCGAAGGTCTGCACCAGCCCGATGAAGAGCGAGGCGATGAATGCGCCCGGTAGCGAACCGAGCCCACCGAATACGATGACGACGAAGAGGATGGGGCCGAGCAAGGCGGCCATGTCGGATTGCGTCACCAGCGCCGGACCGGCGATGACGCCGGCGAGACCGGCAAGCGCGCTGCCGACGCCGAACACCAGCATGAAAATGCGCCCGACATTATGGCCGAGATGACCGACCATGTGGGGATGCGTCAGCGCCGCCTGCACGATGAGTCCGACCCTGGTGCGCTTGAGTGCGATCAAGAGCGCGACGAAGATCAGCACCGAGATCGCCAGCATGAAAATCTTGTAGGCGGGATAGTTGGTCGAGAAAATCGTGAAGGCCGGAAAGTCGAGCGCCGCCGGCACCCGATAGTCCACCGGGCTCTTGCCCCAGATCATCGAGACGATTTCTTCGATGGCGAAGGCGAGCCCGAACGTCAAAAGCAATTCGGCGACATGTCCGTGCTTGTGGGTGTTGCGCAGGCCGTAACGCTCGACCGCCATGCCGACCGCGCCCACAAGCAGTGGCGCCAGCACCAGCGCAGGCCAGAACCCGATCCACTTCGTGAGCTGGTAGCCGAAGAACGCGCCCAGCATGTAAAAGCTGGCGTGGGCGAAATTCAGCACGCCCATCATGCTGAAGATCACCGTCAGTCCGCTGGACAACAGGAACAACAGCATCCCGAACAGGACGCCATTGAGCGTGGAAATCACGATCAGCTCAAGCACGGTTCATCCATTAGCATGCCGTGGATTGGTCGAGGCGGTAGCGGATTCACTCCACCTCTCCCGCTTGCGGGGGAGGTCGGCGCGAAGCGCCGGGTGGGGGTTCTCTCCACACATCGGGACAGCGTGAATCGCGGCGACACCCCCACCCCAGCCCTCCCCCGCAAGCGGGAGAAGGGAGCGGCCACTCCGGGAAACAGCCTGCGACGCAAACGCCCGTCCCGCTCCGGATTATCCGGAACGGGAGCGGACGCCGCGCGCATCATGGCCGCGTCATCTTGCAAGTGGTCGGCAGCATGGTCTGTGGCGTGTCGATCTTTGCCGCCAGCCGCCAGCCCCAGCCGGTGTTCTCCTCGTCGAACGGCTCCTTCTCGCTGCGGGTGCCGAATGAGGAGATGTAGATCGGTTGGAAGAACTGATGGTCGTCCTTGCGCATCACGCCGCTGCCGCCATCGAGCACGTCGAACTTCAGGTCTTCGAGCGCAGCGGCGACCTTCACCGGATCGATCGAGTTGGCTTTTTCGGCGGCGGCCTTGAACATGCGCATCTCGTTCACCGCGCGCGGATACCAGAGCGACAGGCCGACCTTGGCGCGGAACGCCTTCTCGAACTCCATCGCTTCCTTGTTGTCCGAGTTCGGGATGCCTTCGCTGATCTGGAACACCTGATGATCGAGATTGGTCTGCTTGATCGCGGTCGGGCCACCGGCGCCGCCGGCGTAATAGGTGTACCAGTTGACCTTGAGCCCGGCATCGGCGGCCGCCTTGAGCAGCAGCGCGAAATCCTGTCCCCAATTGCCGGTCACCACGCTATCGGCGCCCGACGCCTTGATCTTGGCGATATAGGGCGAGAAGTCGGTGACCTTGAGCAGCGGGTGCAGCTCGTCGCCGACGACCTGGATGTCGGGCCGCTTCTCTCCCAGCATCTTGCGCGCCTGGGTCCGCACCGACTGGCCGAACGAATAGTCCTGGTTGATCAGGTAAACTTTCTTGATGGCCGCATTGCCCTTCATGTAGTTGGTCAGCGCTTCCATCTTGATGTCCGAGTTGGCATCCCAGCGGAAGTGCCAGAAGCTGCACTTCTCGTTGGTCAGGCTCGGATCGACCGCCGCATAGTTGAAGTAGAGTACTTCCTTGCCGGGGTTGCGCGTGTTGTGCTTGGTAACGAAATCCGCCAGCGCCGCGCCGACCGAGGAGCCGTTGCCCTGGGTGATGTAATGGGCGCCGGCATCGATCGCCTTCTGGGCCTGGATCAGGCTTTCCTGCGGATTGGTCTTGTTGTCGAGCGGTATGATCTCGACCTTGTGGCCGAGAATACCGCCCTTGGCGTTCAGCTCATCGGCCAGATACTGGAAGGTCTTCAGCCCGCCTTCGCCGACACTGGCGCCGCCTCCGGAGAGAGGATCGATGTAGCCGATCTTGACAGTCTCCTGCGCGTAGGCAGCACCACTGAGCATCGGCAGGGCCAGGGCGATGACCCTCGTTATTTTGAGCATTTTTTGTTTCCTCGCTTGCGTGTCTACTCTGGTGCCAGCGTCTGCTGCGCGGCACAATTTCGGCCATACTGAGCAGATTGATCCCACGTTGACAAGTCCGGCGCCGGCCAGATTCCGGTACCGCGGGCAGAATGGCTCACGAGGGATCTAAATGGCGTAGCTCTATCGGTAGTTCGCGTGCCCTGACCTCGCAATCGCTAGATGCGAGCGCCGCGCCACCGCGATCTGATTTACGTCAGCGGCAGCGGTCCAGGCGCGTGCCCCCAGTCTAACTCACGCGCGAAACTGACGTCGGTAGAGGCCGGGTTCGCGGTCGATGCGGGTGGTGAGGTCGTGCGCCCGCTGCGTCTCTTCTGCGGTGAACGGCAGGGTGCGCACCGTCCAGTTCTCGCGCTTCACCGGAATGCATTGCGCGATCGGCGTGCCCTTTGGCAGCACGCCGCGAAAATTCACGTCGTGCCAGTAAGCGGGAAAGTGAATCCAGTTGTCGTGATAGCGGTCGCAATCGACGAGGCCCGTCAGCGTGGTGAACGGCAGGTCGGGGCGATTGAACGGATGCGTGAACAGCACCGCATAGCCCTCGGGCGCTTCGATCGTCCAGAGATTGTGGAATTTGATCAGGAAGCGATCGGCCTCGAACAAGGGCGTACCGGTCACCTGGCTCGCATCATGAAATCCGATCGGCGAACGCACGAAGCTGACCGAGCCGCCCGGTGGGAGCTCGTTGTCCCAGGTGATCTCGCCGTTCTCGAATCTGAGATCGCACATCAGCGGGATCAGGAAGCCGGACGTCATGGCATCGACAAAGGGCGGACAGCGCTTGACGGTGTTCTCTTCGCGCAGGTTGAGCGCGTTGAATGCCTGCGCCGGCATCGTCTTCAGCCAGTCCGGCAGCCCAAGTGCGGCCCGGATCGGCGGCGGCAACACGCCCTCTAATTCCGCGGGGCAGCGGAAGGTCAGTGTCTGGGAGAGATCGGTATCGGGCACTTTTCTTGGTTATCGTTATTTGCGCTGTCGCTGGTTCGGCGTGCGACGAGGCTGCGCGGCTCCGGAAATCCGCGGCATACTGCCACAGCCGGAACCGGACGGAAGATGGCGAGGCGTGAGGCCTGCCATGCGCCAGGCATGCCGAACATGAATTGTCGGTAATGAAATCCGCGGCAGTGAATGCGAGAGTCCGGAGAGAGGTAACGCAGGGTGGATCGAATGGCCGCCGCCCGAAAACGTGCGCGTCCAGGGCTGCGCCTTCGGCGGCATGTTCTGCGGCGGCCAGACCTGGAAGCGCGTGAGCTGAGAGACTGTCTCCATCGTCATTGCGAGCGCAGCGAAGCAATCCATCCCTCCGCGCATGTGGAAGCATGGATTGCTTCGCTGCGCTCGCAATGACGGCTGAGAGATGGCGCTCCCATTCATCCGGCGTTCAGCCCCGCGCGGCTGATATCGCTACCCTCGCCTGTGGTCTCTCCGGGAATCTCTTGTGACGCCACACCGGTTTTCTCTCGCACTCCTGTTTGCGATCGGCTTGTTGTTGGGCGGCACGGTGCACACGCCAGCCGCCGCAGCCGATTCGACGCAGCTCGCGCAGACGCACCCCGTCCCTGCTCCTGCGCTGGCGCCGGCAACACAGGCTCCTGCCGCGCCGGCGCCAGATGCGCAGCAACCCGCCGCCGAGCCGATCGGCAATGTCGCCGATCTCACCGGCAGCGCCAGCGTCACGCGCAATAACGCGACGACGGCACTGCAGATCAGGGACGACATTTTTGCCGGCGACGTCGTGGAGACACAGGCCAAGTCGACGCTCGGCATCACTTTCAACGATGCCACGACGTTCAAGCTGTCGGCGAGCGCCAGGATCACGATCGACCGCTATGTCTATGACGAAGGCGGCAAGCAGAATGCCGGGATGTTCGACGTCGCCAAGGGCACGCTCGCCTTCGTTGCCGCTGGCGTCGCCAAGACCGGCGACATGCGGATATCGACGCCGACCGCGACGCTCGGCATTCGCGGCACCACCGGCCTGGTCGAGGTGCCCGAGGGCGCGACCGCGACGTCCAACAACGTCGCCATCAAACTCTATCCGGACGCCGACGGCCGCGTTGGCCGGATCGAGATCAATGACCGCGGCGGTGCGCAACTCGGCACGCTGACGCGCGGCGCCAGCGGTTTCACGATCCGGCCGGACGGGCTCGGCGGAGCGCGCTTCGCCGCGGTGCCGCTGACGATGTCGGCGCTGCAGATCCAGCGCGACCGCGGCTTCGTTCGCCAGCTCCAGACCACGCAGAATTTCGGGCGGCAACTCGTCAACGAGCAGCGCGCGTTCCGCCGCGCCAATCCCGGGGTACCCTATCCGAACCGCGGCCAGCCGTTCCGGCCGGGTCCGCAGCGGCAGAATATGTTGCCGGGCCAGCAGCAACCCGGCGGGCCTGGCCGGCAGGGCTTGCAGCAGCGACCGGGCTCGCCGCAGCAGGCGCGGCCGTCGCGCGGCGACCGGCACGTACTGCCCGGTCAGCCCGGCGGCGCCATTTTGCCGCGTAGCGGACAGCAAGGAGCTCCGCAGCAGGGGGGACAGCCGTCACGCGCGCCGCAGCGAGTTGGGCAACCGCCGTCGATCCGCGAGGGACAACCGCAGCGCGGTGGATTCAGGCAGGGAGCACCCGGCGTGCAACGCCCTGGATTGCTGAACCGCCCAGCGGTGCAACCACGACGGCAATTTCCATTGAGAGACGGCAGGAGAGAACGGCGCGGCGATTGAAATTCCGCTCGGAACTCGTAGCCCGGGTGAAGCGAACGCGTAACCCGGAACATCTGCGTCAACGTACGAGCGGTCCCCGGGTTACGCTGTCGCTCCACCCGGGCTACGGCACAGTTCGTGTAGAGAGAGTTTTTGCGCGCTCAGGCGGCGCGGCGGAGCCAGTCCCTGACGCGATCGATGAAATTCCTGCGCGGACGGTGGGCTTCGATGACGACGGGCTCGATATCAGGCGCAAATGACGGCGGGAGCTCGGCCTCCGCCGCGGGAGGTGACAGCGCAGGCTCCGCCGCCTCGGTGGTAGACAGCGGCTCCTCCTGCGCGACGGGCGCATCGAGCTGCGCGGGCTCGGGCACAGTTGTCGGTTCGCTGACCGAAGGCGGCGGCGTGACCGTACGACGCGGCCGCCGCGTTGCCGCCTTTTGCCGCGAGGCTCCGCTGAGGGCTGCAGCCTTCAGCGCGATCGGACCGACATTCTCGAGGAACGCGCGCTCATGATCGCGCGACAGCCGCTCGAGCGCATCTTCGAGCGGCAGCCAGTCGACCGCCTTGATGTCATACATCAATTCGTAGGCCTGCTCGTCGCCCGCTTCCATGCGCCAGTAGTGCACGACCTTGTAACGGCCGCCGGAATCGTAGACCAGCGTGCCTAGGAATTCATGCACGGATACCTCGTGCCCGGTCTCTTCCAGCACCTCGCGCTCGGCGGCCGCGCGCGGCGTCTCGCCGTCGTCGAGCTTGCCTTTGGGCAGCACCCATTCGTTCCGCTTGCGCAGGCGCACGACCGCGATCAGCGGCGTCGCTTGCCGCCGCAGCACAATGCCTCCCGCCGCCAGAACAGGCGCCCGTGCCATCTCTGCTCCCGAATTGCCCGAATGCCGAATCGTGTCGGCAGCATATAGGAGCTTCCGGCGGCAAAATCGAGATTGGATTCTCCGTCATTGCGAGGAGCGACAGCGACGAAGCAATCCACGTTTCCGCGAGCGGCGGCATGGATTGCTTCGCTCCGCTCGCAATGACGAGGGGAGCAGCCTGCGCTCATCTACGCCGAAGGTTTTCTGAGCAGCGGTTCGCCGGCGCGGATGCGGGCGCCGTCGGTAACGTTATCGCAAAATTCGAAATGATCGGGGGCGAGCACGATGATAGTGGAGCCGTGCTCGAACCAGCCGAGCTCGTCGCCCTTGTGCGCGCTGGCATCGCAGGGGAACGTGACGGGGCCCTTGGTCTGCGCATTCAGCGTGCGATCGAGGAAATGCAGGCGGATGCTCGCGACCAGGATCGCGGCGACCGGCACCAGCGTCAGCGGCTCGCCGGTGGAGAGGCGGGCCTCAAGCACCGCGCGCTCGTTCTTGCAGAACAGGCGCTCGACCCGCTTCAGCGCGATCGGGTTGACGTTCCAGACGTCGCCATGGATGAAGGTGACCTTCTCGATCCGGCAATCTGCGGGCGCATGGAACCGGTGATACATGCTCGAGGTCAGCCGCAAGGTGACGAAGCGGCCGTTGCGGTGCTGCTCGACCAAAGCGGGGTCGCCGAGCAGGTCGAGGAGCGCATAGGGCGCGCCCTTGATCTGGAACAGCTTGGTGTCCTCTATCCGTCCATGCGCGCCGATGATGGCGTCCGACGGGCTGGCGATGACGGCGGGGTCGGAATCGAACGGACGCAGCCCGGGCCGCAGCTCCCGCGTGAAACAGTCGTGCAGGCTCTTGAATTCGGTCTTCTTGGCCTCCGACAAATCGAGGTCGGAGAACAGCCGCCAGCAGGCGATCGAGAGGTCGCGCACCACCGGGTTCTCGATCTTGGAGAACCAGCCCATGAAGCGGGTCACGGCCGCCCGGGGGATGCGGTTGGTCAGCAGGAAATTCAGGTCTTCCTGCTGGGTTATCGACGAAATCAGGCCTCGGACTGTCATGAATCTGTTAGCTGGCGACGTTAGCGCTTCTGGCATGGAAACATCCCTTCCGATTCTCTCGCTGTCCGCCGCCGCGATTGCCGGCGCCGCCGCAGCTTTCCCCAAAATTCAGGCCCGCCTGGCGCTGTCGCGCGCCAAGCATCGCTCGCTGACCGGACATTCCAAAATGTCCAAGATGGTCGCGCGGCTGGTGCCCCACTACGAATTCGATATCGACAAATTCTTCGCGGTCGACGGCGCGCCGCGCGAGATTGCGATGCAGCGGCAGGACGGCTTCTTCCGCCTCGGCGGCCTCTACGCCCAGCGCTATGCCAAGGGACGGCAGATGACGGCGGAGGCCGCCCAGCACATCTCCGACCTGCAGTTCACCGAGAGCTACCGGGTGCCGTTCCAGTTCAGCCGGCTGGTGCGCGAGCATCTCAACACCAGCTCCTTCGTGCAGTCGTCCTCGGGCGTCACCGTCACCGATGTCGACGGCAACGTGTCCTACGACCTCACCGGCTCCTACGGCGTCAACATCTTCGGCAATGACTTCTACAAGGAATGCATCGCCGAGGGTGAGAAGCGCGCGCATGCGCTCGGCCCGGTGCTCGGCCCCTACCATCCTGTGATCATCGACAACGTCAAACGGCTCTGCGCGATCTCGGGCCTCGACGAGGTCTCGTTCCATATGTCCGGCACGGAAGCGGTGATGCAGGCGGTGCGGCTGGCGCGCTACCACACCCGCCGCACGCATCTCGTCCGCTTCGCCGGCTCCTATCACGGCTGGTGGGGTGACGTGCAGCCCGGCGTCGGCAATCCGGTCTCGCCGCACGAGACCTATACGCTGGCCGACATGTCGGAAAAGACCCTGCACGTGTTGCGCACGCGGCGCGACATCGCCTGCGTGCTCGTCAATCCATTGCAGGCGCTGCATCCGAATTCCAACGCGCCCGGCGATTCCGCCCTCGTCGACAGCTCCCGCAGTGGCAGGTACGACCGCGCCGCCTATGCCGAATGGCTGAAGAAGCTGCGCGAGGTCTGCACCGAGCGCGGCATCGTCTTGATCTTCGACGAGGTGTTCGTCGGCTTCCGTATCGCCGCCGGGGGCGCCCAGGAATATTTCGGCGTGCGCGCCGACATGGTGACCTACGGCAAGAGCCTTGCCGGCGGCCTGCCGATCGGCGTGGTCTGCGGCCGCAAGGATTTGATGCGGCGCTTCCGCGACGACAAGCCCGCCGACATCTGCTTCGCCCGCGGCACCTTCAATTCGCACCCCTACGTGATGACGGCGATGGACGAGTTCCTGAGCCGGCTCGCCAGCCCGAATTTTCGTTCGGTCTACAATGGGCTGGACGAGACCTGGAACGCCCGCGCCAAGCAGCTCAACGACCGGCTGACCGCAGCAGAGCTCCCGGTCCGCGTCTCCAATCTCTCGTCGATCTGGATGGTCCATTATACCGAGCCGTCGCGCTACAATTGGATGCTGCAATACTACCTGCGGGCCGAAGGGCTGGCGCTGAGCTGGGTCGGCACCGGGCGTCTGATCTTCGGCCTGAACACCAGCGACGCCGACTTCACCGAAGTCGCCGACCGCTTCGTCGCCGCCGGCGAGAAGATGAAGCGCGACGGCTGGTGGTGGCAGAAGCCCGGCGTCACCAACAAGGACATCAAGCGGCAGATTCTCAAGGAGATGCTCGCCAGGAAGTTCGGGCGCTAGGCGCCTTTCTCTCCCCCATCTCTTGTCATTCCGGGGCGATGCGAAAGCATCGAGCCCGGAATCCATTGCGCCGCCTGCGCCTGCCGCCAGATGGATTCCGGGTTCGCGCTGCGCGCGCCCCGGAATGACGGTGCCAGTGACAGGGCCTGAGACAAGGATGCCCGGGACGAGCCCGGGCATGACGTAAGTGAACACAGCAAAGTCAATTTGTTGTCGGCAGCAGGCGCTCAGGCGTGCTTCTCTTCCAACTCGCCGGCCAGGTGGAGGCCGGGATCGATCAGCTCGCCCTTCAGGAGCGCGAGCGGCGCCTTGTGATAGAGCATCAGGTCGTGGAAGGGGTCGGTGATGATCTTGGTCATCCAGACGAGACCGGTCTCGATATCGCGGATGAAGAACAGGTGCACGGTGCGGAAGAGCAGTCCGCCGATGCCGACCGCGAGCCAGATCTTGGCGACCTGACGGGTGAAGTCGAACACCGTCTCCCAGGGCGTGAACAGGCCGAACAGGGTCGGATCGGCGAAGAGCACCAGCGGCGACAGGGCCCAGATCGCCATCAGCACGACCTTGCGCTGCAGGTTGTAGCCGACCTTGATCTCTTCCTTGTGCTCATGGGTGGCCTGATTGATGTGGTCGTAACCCCGCGGCTCGAAGAAGAAGTGACCGGCCTGGCGCGAGGTCATCGAGACCAGCCAGCCGACCAGCGCCGAGATCGCCGGATCGAAGAACAGCATCACATAGGCGAACAGGAAGCTCAGGGCGCTGACGAAGTGCAGGCTCTGATTGATTCGGCTGTGATGATAGTAGCGGTGGTCATCCCAGCGCTGGGTACGCAGTTCCTGCAGAAAATTCTTGAACATTCTTTCCCCCAAGAGGATTTCGGGACGTGCTTACAGAGATTCGATGTACGGCGTGTGACATCATCATAATGACATATGACAGTGTGCAGCGACGCGGTGACGCAACGGAGCAACGGGTGTGAGACCCTATCCCCTCATCCTGAGGAGCGCGGAACGCGCGTCTCGAAGGATGAGGCCACCAGCGGGGGCCTCATGGTTCGAGACGGCGCTGCGCGCCTCCTCACCATGAGGGTCGGGCAAGCCTACGCGGCTTTAGCCACCTCAGCCTTGCGGAAGCGGACCAGCGAGAAATGGCCGAGCGGCGGGATCAGGCGGCGCTCCGCCAGCTCCACGCCCTTGGCGCCGGCAAGCCACTTGGTGTAGCGCGACCAGGCGAACTCGGCGGTGCGGAAGCCGAGCGGACGCACGACCGGCTGCAGCTTCTGCTCGATGAAGCGGCGCACGCCGGCATCGGCGCTGACGCGGGTCAGGATGATGAGCTCACCGCCCGGGCGCAGCACGCGTGCGAATTCATCGAGCGCGGCTTCCGGATTCGGCACGGCGGTGACGACATATTGCGCCATCACCACGTCGAACGAGTTGTCGGGGAATTCGAGCTTCTCGGCGTCCATCACCGCGAGCCCCTCGATATTCTTCAGGCCGAGCTCCGCAACGCGCTTCTTCGCCTTGTCGAGCATCGCTTCCGAAATATCGGTGCCGAAGATGCGGACATGCGGCGCGTAAAGCGGCAGCGAGATGCCGGTGCCGACACCGACCTCGAGCACACGGCCGCCAATCTTGTTGGTGGCCTGGATCGCCGCGGCCCGGCCCTTCTTGAACACGCCGCCGAACACGAGATCGTAGACCGGAGCCCAGCGGTCATAAGCCTGCTCGACCGTCTCGCGATCAAAATCCAACTGGCTGCTTCCGTCGAGTTTGATGATGTTGTCTGCCATCGAAGATACGCCTTCTAGTTCTAGAGCGGGGTGACTCTTCATCCCGCTCTCTCCTCTTGTTTAAGCATGATCTCTTCGGAAAACCGGTTCCCACTTTTCCGGATCATGCTTCGATTAACCTTGCACCGCGCTCCGGCCGGCGACGCGCCGGGCCGGACGCAACACCCTGCTCGGCTGCAACGCCGAGAGATTGCCGATGAATTGCCGCGCACTGTTCTCCCAGGAACGCTGCAGCGCGAAGTTCCGGCACGCCTCTCGCGACATCGTGAGCGCACGCAGGCACGCGCTGCGCAGATCGTCATCGATCGCGCCGATCGGATGATCCGATATCACGTCCTTTGGGCCGGTGACCGGAAACGCCGCGACCGGCGTGCCGCAAGCCAGCGCTTCAAGCTGAACCACGCCGAAGGTGTCGGTGAGACTCGGGAACACGAATACGTCCGCGGCCGCGAGATGCGAGGTGAGGTCCTGCCCGGTCTTCTCGCCGAGGAAGACGACGTTCGGATATTTGCGCTCGAGTTCCGCTCGCTGCGGGCCGTCGCCGACCACGACCTTGGTACCCGACAGATCCAGCGACAGGAACGCTTCGAGATTCTTCTCCACCGCCACGCGGCCCATGGCCATGAAGATCGGCCGTGGCAGATCGAGCTTGGCCGGATGATCGGGATTGAACAATTCGGTATCGACGCCGCGCGTCCAGAAGCCGAGCTTGCGAAAACCGCGCTCGGCCAGCTCCTGGCGGAGCGAGACGGTGGCCACCATCGTCATGGCGCCAGCCGCATGGAAGCGGCGCAGGAGCCAGTAGCCGACGCTGGCCGGAAGCCCCGTGCGGACCGACACATATTCCGGAAAGCGCGTCGTGTAGGAGGTCGTGAAAGCGAGCTTGTGGCGCAGGCAATAGCCGCGCACCGCCCAGCCGATCGGGCCTTCGGTCGCGATATGGATCGCCTCCGGCTCGGCCGACTCGATCCGCCGGGCGATCTCGCGCCGGTTCGGCAGCGCCATGCGCAGCCCCGGATAGGTCGGCACGCCCACGGACGGAAACCCTTCCGGTGTCAGGAAAGTGATCTCGGCGCCGAGCCCTGCCGCGCTACGCTGCAGTGACGTCAGCGTGCGCACCACGCCATTGACCTGCGGATGCCAGGCGTCGGTTGCAACTAATATCCGCATCTCGAAAACCCGAAGCGTTAATGATTCTTCGGGTCAGAAGTTCTGACATTGATATTTCAGGCGTATGACGTCATCGATCTGTAAGGAAGGTTTTTCGGGCAGCTCACACGCTTTTTCGGCTAACATGACAGAACGATGTCAGAGACGCGCGAAGATCCGGCTCCAAAGCGCCCGCGGCGGAAGCGAAAAAACTATTCGCTGCTGATCCTCGCGGCCGGCCTACTCCTGTTCGGCGTTGCCGCCAGCACGCTCTATTATTTCGTGCGGCCCGTTACGCTGACGATCGCGGTCGCCCCTCCCGGCAGCGACGACCAGAAGCTGATCCAGGCGCTGGCGCAGACCTTCGCCCGCGATCAGAGCCCGGTGCGCCTGTCGACGGTAGTGACGGAGAACGCCGCGGAAAGCATCGCGGCATTGACCAGCTCGAAAGCGGACATGGCGGTGGCGCGCGCCGACCTCAATCTGCCCGCCAACGCCGATGCGGTCGCGATCCTGCGCAAGAATGTCGTGGTGCTGTGGGCGCCTTCCGGCCTGCGCGCGAAGGGATCGAGGCGACCGCCGACGCCAAAGATCAAGAGCCTCGACGATCTCGACGGCCATCGCATCGGCGTGATCGGACGGACGGACGCCAACGTCACGCTGCTGCGCGTGATCCTGCGCGAGTCCGGCGTCAATCCCGACAAAGTCGCGGTGACGCAATTCGCCATCAACCAGACCGCCGAAATGGCGCGCGATATGACGCTCGATGCCTACATGGCGGTCGGTCCACTCGACAGCAAGATCACCGCGGGCGCGATCGCCGCGACGGCGGCCGCACGCGGCCAGCCGAAGTTCCTGCCGATCGACGTTTCCGAGGCAATCGCCGCGAAGCACCCGCTCTATGAATCGGCGGAGATCGCGGGAAGCATCTTTTCATCCTCGCCGGCCTGGCCCGACGACAAGGTCGAGACCGTCAGCGTCGACCATCTCATCATCGCGCTGCATTCATTCTCGGACACCGCGATCGGCGCTTTCGTCCGCCAGCTCTTCAACGTGCGCCAGCAGCTCGCGCGCGACGTGCCGGCGGCCGCGAACATCGAGAAGCCCGACACCGACAAGGACGCAGCACTGCCGGCACATCCGGGTGCAGCCGCCTATATCGACGGCACCGAGCGCACCTTCATGGACAAATACAGCGACTACATCTGGTTCGCGATTCTGGGCCTGTCAGGCCTGGGATCGGTCGGCGCCTGGCTGCGGCATGCCTGGCGCCGCAACGAGCGCGACCGCTATCTGGATCATCGCGACAGCCTGCTCGAATTGATCACCAAGGTGCGGCAGGCCGAGACGCCGGAAGCGCTCGAGAAGATGCAAGGCGAGGCCGATGGCGTGCTGCGCGAAGCGCTCGACTGCTACGATGACGGCGCGATCGAGGAAGGCGACCTCTCCGCGATCGGGCTCGCGCTCGACCAGCTCCACCACGCCGTCGCCGACCGCCGCGCCATGCTCGGCATCGCTCCGCCGGACGCGCCGCGCATGCGAGCGATGCCGGGTTGAACGATCGCGATCCGTAGCCCGGGTGGAGCGTCAGCGTAACCCGGGACGCATGCGTCCGCGTTTACGAGCGGTCCCGGGTTACGCTGCGCTTCACCCGGGCTACGGGCTCAAACCCCCAGATACACCTGCCGGATATATTCGTCGCCGGCGAGCTCCTTCGCGCGGCCCTCACGCACCGTGCGGCCATGCTCGAGCACGTAGACGCGGTCGGCGATACGCAAGGTCGCGGTGGCGTCCTGCTCGACGATCAGGATCGCGGTGCCGTCTTTCCTGATCTTCTCGATGGCGTCGAAGATCAGACCCTTCAGCCGCGGCGCGATGCCGACCGAAGGCTCGTCAAGCAACAGCAATTCGGGGCGGCCCATCATGGCGCGGCCGATCGCCACCATCTGCTGCTCGCCGCCCGACAGCGTGCTCGACTGCTGCTGCCGGCGTTCCTTCAGGACCGGGAACAGCGCGAACACGCGTTCGAGGTCTTCGGCGATCTCGGCCTTGTTGCTCCTGAGATAGGCACCGAGCTGCAGGTTCTTCAGGACAGACAATTCGGGGAACAGCCGCCGCCCTTCCGGGCAGTGGCAGATGCCGCGGGCGACGACGTCATAGGGCGGCAGCCGCTCCAGCGTCTCGCCCTTGAATTTCAGCGTGCCGGTCGACTGAATCGCGCGGGAGATCGCTTTCAACAGCGTGGTCTTGCCGGCGCCGTTCGGGCCGAGCACGCCGACCAGCTCGCCCTTGTCCACGGTGACGCTGACCTGCTCGACGGCCAGCGCCTTGCCGTAGCGGACGCTGAGATCTGCGACTTCAAGCAGAGGCATGCGCGGCCTCCGTTTTCCCGATATAGGCCTCGATCACGCGCGGGTCGCGCACGATCTCGGCCGGCGGTGCGATCGCGATGATCTCGCCGAAATCGATCGCAATCACACGCGAGACCAGCGCCATGAATTCGCGCAGCTTGTGCTCGATCAGAAGGATCGTAAGCTTCTGCTCGCGGTGCAGCCGCTTGATCAGTTGCGCCAGCGGCTCGATCTCGCTGCTGCCGAGCCCCGCGAAGGGTTCGTCGAGCAGCAAGAGGTTTGGCTTGGTCGCAAGCGCACGGGCGATCTCCAGTCGGCGGAGGTCACCATAGGGCAGCGTCTCGACTGGTTCGCGTGCCTTGGCGCCAAGTCCGACCTGGTCAAGCAATTGTTGCGCGCGGGCTTCCTTATCGTGCGCATCGCGTGCCCGCGGCGACAGGCAGGCAACGACGACATTTTCCAGCACCGTCATACCGAGGAAGGGACGCGTAAGCTGGAAGGTCCGAGCGACGCCGCGGTTGACGATCTTGTGCGGTGCCAATCCCCGCAACTCCTGTCCCTCGAACAGGATGCTGCCGGCGTCGGCGGCGATGAACCCGGTCAGCAGGTTGAACAGCGTGGTCTTGCCGGCGCCGTTCGGTCCGAGAATACCGGTGAGCTCGCCTGGCTCGAGCGAGAAGCTGACGTTCTTCGTTGCCGTGAGGCCGCCGAAGCGCTTGGAGAGGTCCTTCACCTCAAGGATGGCGCTCATCGGAAGCGCTCCGTCAGCCGCCGCCATAGCGGTGCGATCAGCCCGTTGGGTAGAAAGAACAGGATCAGCATCAAGGTCAGCGTATAGACCCATAGCCGGTATTCGCCGAACGAGCGCAGGAGCTCGGTCAACAGCGTCAGCATGATTGCGCCAAGCGCCGGCCCATAGATCGAGCCGATGCCGCCGACATAGACCATGATGATCACCGTGATCGACACCACGACGGAGAACAACGGCGGGCTGACCTGCAACTGGTAATGCGCGTAGAGCGCGCCGCCGAGGCCGGCGAAGGCCGCGCTGATCGTCAGCGAGGCGATCTTGTAGAAGGTGACGTTGATGCCGGCGGCCTGGCAGGTCGCCTCATCGCCGCGGATCGCGCGCAGCAACAGCCCCCAATGCGATTGCGCCAGCGCGGTGAGGATTGCGACTGCCGCGACCAGGATCGCCAGCACGAACCAGTAGTAGTACAGCGGCGACTGGATCAGCGGATCGAGGCCGTAGAGCCCTTCCTCGCCGCCGCTATACTCCCAGAAGATCAGGCAGAGCCGCTGCATGATGGCGGACGCCGACAGCATGGCGAGCGCGAAATATGGCCCGCGCAGCCGCAGCGTCGGGAAGCCGACGATCAGGCTGAAGGCGACCGCGACCACCACCGCCGTCGGCAGGCTGTACCAGGGATTGGCGTACCAGGCGGTGGCGAGGAAGCCCGCGGTATAGGCGCCGGCGCCGATGAACAGCGAGTGCCCGAAATTCTCGCGGCCGGTGAGCCCGGACATGAAGTCCCAGCTCGCCGCCCAGATCGCGTAGATCACACAGACGGTGAGGACGCCGGTGAAATAGTTGCTGTTGAGCAGCACCGGCGCGAGCGCCAGCAACGCGACCACGAGGACAGCGCCGGACAGATCGACGATGGAAAGCTGCTTCATCAGAACGCCGCCCGCCGGCCGAGCAATCCGGACGGCTTGATCATCAATGTAATGACGACGGCGACCAGCGACACCAGTTCGGTCCACGACGACGAAATGAGATAGGCGACGATGGTCTCGGAATAGCCGAGCAGGAGCGCGGCCAGGATGCTGCCCGGGATCGATCCGAGCCCGCCGACGATGACGATGGCGAACGCCTTCACCATCGGCAGCAGTCCCATGGTCGGCTGCACCGTGAGGAAGGGCGAGACCAGGACGCCCGCGAGCGCCGCGGTGCCGGCCGAGATCGCCATCACGACCGAGAAGATGCGGTTGGTGGGAATGCCCATATATTGCGCCGCCTCCGGATCCTGCGACACCGCGAGGATCGCTGCCCCAAGCCGCGTGCGCTGGATGAACAGCCACAGCAACAGGAGCACCAGCACGCCCGCGATCAAGGCAAGCAGGCGCTGCCCGCCGATATCTACGCCGCCGATGGAAATCTTGTCCGCCACGAAGGACGGCACATTGCGGTATTCGGAACCGAAGGTGATGAACAGCCCCTGCTCGACCGCGAGCGACACCGAGAGCGTGATCATCAGCACCGCAAGCTGCGAATAGCGCAGCGGACGGACCAGGAACCGCTCCATCAACACGCCGAACAGCGCGACGAAAAGCACGGCGAGCGGTGCTGCGATGAACAACGGCCAATGCAACAGGCCGGTGAAGACGTAGGCCGCATAGGCGCCGAGCGCATAGAACGCGCCATGCGCGAGGTTGAGAATCCGCGCCACACCGAAGATCAGCGTAAAGCCGACCGCGAGCATGGCATAGATCGCGCTCGACACCGCGCCATAGATCAGAATTTCAAGCATGCTATCCCTGTCGAAGGTCGCGAGAGCGCGCGTCGCCGCGTTAGAGCGTTTTCGAGCGAAGTGGGTACCGGTTCGCGTGAAGAAAACGCGTCAAAATAAGAGTCCAGGGCTTCGGTTCTGATCCAATCAGAACCGAAGCTCTGGTCGACCGGCCACACCAGGTGGGCCGATCGACCAGCGAGAACAGACGCGATCAGTTGCTCATCCAGGGCGGAGCGATCATCTTGCCGGTGGCCGATTCCTTTGGCCAGACCACGACGCGCTCGCCATTCGGCTGCCACTGCACGAACAGCAGATTCTGCAGGCCGGGGCCGGTCTTGACGTCATGCAGCTCATCGAACACCAGCTTGCCGGCGATGCCGACATGGTCGGTCTTCTCGAGCTCCTTGATGACGGCGTCGGCTTCAGTCGACTTGGCGCGGGCAACCGCGTCGGCATAGACGTAGACCGCGTCATAGGCGCCGATGCCGGTGTAGACAGGCGCGGTGCCGTAGCGTTTGACGAACTCATCCCAGAACGGAATGGTCTTCGGCGTCAGCGGCGCACGGATCGCGAACATGCCCACCGTTTCGCTGTTGGCCTTGCCGCCGACGCGGGTGAAGAAGTCGGCGTCCTGACTCTTGACGTCGATGCCGCCGATCGGAATCGGAACCTGCGCGTCATGCCACTGCTTGACGAACACGTCCGACGAGGCGTGCGACAGGATCACGATCAGGTATTGCGCGCCGCTGTCCTTGACCTTGGCAAACAGCGGCGAGAAGTCCGAGGTCGAGGTGTCGAAGAATTCGGCGAGCTTCACGTCGGAGCCGCCCTCGATCGCGCCCTTCTTGAGGATCGGCACCAGATCCTGCACCCATTTCGCGTTCTCGCCGACGATCGCGATCTTGGTGAACTTCATGTCGTCCTTGAGCTTGCCGTTGATGAAGTCGACAAGCGCGCGGGCCTGGTGCGCCGCGTTGATCGGGAAGGCCCGGAAAATATATTTGTAATTGTCGTAGTCGGCCTTCACCTTCGCGGTGATCGCGGGCGATGCAGCGCCGACGCCGATATAGATGGTCTTGGCGCGGGAGATGTGCGGCAATTGCGCCAGCGTGACGCCGGAGGTGTAGCCGCCGATCAGCACGTCCACCTTGTCGTCGGCGGTGAGCTTCTTGATCGCGGCGATCCCCTGCTCGGGGTTCTCGGTCTCGTCGGCGACGACGATCTCAAGCTTGCGGCCGAGCACGCCGCCCTTGGCGTTGATCTCGTCGGCCGCCAGCTTCGCTGCATTCTGGGTGTCGCGCCCGACCTGGAGCTGGATGGAGGTCGGCACACCTATACGGATGGGCTGCTGGGCTAAAGCGGTTTGGGCGGAAATACCGAGACCGAGAATGCTCGCGGCTGCGAGCCATTTCAAGAATGGCTTCATTTCTAAACTCCCTGCCGCAACAGGCCTTTTCTGCCTGATGCGTTTGTTTTTCTTTTAATTGGACCAACAGTTTGCCCGCGACGCAAACGGCGAGTCAAGAACGTAGGTTGGGCAACCCGCGGGCAGCGACGAAAGGCGGCGACGAAATCTTAACGAAACAAATCCTTACCCCCACGAAACCATTTTGGCGATTTCGTGCAAACGTCCCGAAACGCTTGACCTGTACTGGATGGCGTCAACGAGGCGCCACACCGCAAACGGCGCCACAGGGTGTAGTCAGACAGGGGTCGACAATGTTTAATTCCATTAAGCGAAACTCGCGTCTTGCCGCCGCCGCATTGGGCGCGCTGGCGATCGGCACCATTGGTTTTTCCACATCGAGCTCGGCCGCTCCGCTGCCGTTCTTCCCGTTCCTCATGACGCCGCCGACCGAAGCTGCCCCGCCGCCGTCCGTCGAGGCTACGCCGCCCCAGGGCGAGGGCCGGTTCGAACTGCCCGCGCGCCTGCGCCGCCAGGTCGTCAATTACGCGACGCGTGAAGCGCCCGGCACGATCATCATCGATACCCCGCACACCTATCTCTATTATGTGCTCGGGAACGGCCAGGCGCTCCGCTATGGCATCGGCGTCGGTCGCGACGGCTTCACCTGGTCCGGCGTCCAGACCATCACCAAGAAGGCGGAATGGCCGGATTGGACCCCTCCGCCGGAAATGATTGCCCGCCAGCCCTATCTGCCGCGCCACATGGCCGGCGGTCCCGGCAACCCGCTCGGCGCCCGCGCCATGTATCTCGGCGGCACCGTCTATCGCATCCACGGCACCAATGCGCCGGAGACGATCGGCACCCACGTTTCCTCCGGCTGCCTGCGGCTCATCAACGAAGACGTGATCGACCTCTATTCCCGGGTCAACGTCGGAACCAAGGTGATCGTGCTGCCGATGACCGACCGCCGCGCCGATCTCGGTACGACGGTGCGGTAAGCATCGAAAGACTGGATTCAAGAGCGGCTCCGGCATCGGCCGGGGCCGTTTTCATTTCGCGGGCTCTCGTAGCCCGGGTGGAGCGAACGCGTAACCGGGGACATCTGCATCTGAAGTGCACCCTTATCGTGAGACACGATAATCAGGGACAGGTGCCCGCCGCTTGAGGCGGCAGGGCGGGTTGATGGGTTACGGCCAGGTTGCGGGGCTGCTGCGCAGCAGCCCCGCAACCTGGTAAATTTGCTTCGAACTCGGCTGGCGGCTGGTAAGCCAGAGCCGAGTGCAGCCGTTGACGATTGTACACCTCTTCGATGAAGGCGCCGATCGCATTTCTGGCATGCGGCGCATCGCGGTAGGTCTGGCCGTTGACCTCCTCTTGCTTGAGGGTCTTCATGAAGCTCTCCGCCTTGGCATTGTCGTAGGGATTGCCGACCCGGCTCATGCTGGGCGCAATGTCGTGCTGCCGGAGGAGCTCGGTGTAGTCGCCGCAGGCGTATTGGATGCCGCGGTCGGAGTGGTGGATCAGGCTGCCAGGCGTGGGTTGGCGCGCCGCCAGCGCCATCGAGAGTGCGGCGACCGCCAGACGCGCCTCCAGGTGCGTCTCCAGGGCCCAGCCGACCACCCGCCGGCTGAAGGCGTCGAGCACGATGGCGAGATAGGCGAACTCTTCCTGCAGATGGATGTAGGTGATGTCCGCCACCCAGAGCTGGTCGAGGCCATCAGGCACCATGGCGCGGGCCAGGTTCGATACCACGTGCCACGGGTGGCGCGAGTCCGTCGTGACAGGCACGAACGGCCGCTGCCGCAAGCACAGCAGATTATCCTGCTGCATCAGGCGCAGCACGCGTTTGCGGTTCACCGCAAAGCCCTCGCGGCGCAACTGCGCGGCGATCCGGCGATAGCCGTAATGCCTGTAGGCAAGCGCCAGCCGCTGGATCGCGTCTCGCACGGCGGTTTCTTCGGCACGTGGGGCGGAAGCCGCCCAATGCCGATAATAGCCGGCCCGGCTGACGCCAGCCAATCGGCACATCCGTTCGATCGTCAGTTCGCCTTGCCGCGGGGAGGTCGTCATCGCTTGGATGACCGCGTAGACCCCGTCACGCCAGGCCCGCTGCTCGGCCGGCGTGCTTCCTTGACCCGCCGCAAGGCTTGCCGAAAAAAATCCAGTTCAATCTGCTGCTGGCCGATCTTGCGCTCAA
>NZ_JAQMIL010000044.1:0-77025 GCF_029990105.1 Bradyrhizobium sp. Arg237L
CGAGCCGCCCCTCATCCGCCGTGAGACGCGCGGAGTTAAATCACTGATTTGCCCGACGGCGGAAGCGGAATTTTTTTCGCTGATAGTCTGGACAGACTTTCGAGTGATTTGCCCGTCGGGTTGATTTGTCGCACCTGACGCACCCACATCGTCATTGCGAGCGGAGCGAAGCAATCCATAGCGCCGCAAGTGGAGGCATGGATTGCTTCGCTCTGCTCGCAATGACAGCGGTGGTTGAGGCGACGCCCGGCTACACAATTCATGTGCTGAGGACGCCGCTTTACGCGAGGAATTAACGTCCGCCAAGCGCCCTCACGGCACCATGCTGCTGTGGGCCAATTGCTTCGTGACGGGCCGTTCGCTGTGCGGCGAGCCCAGGGCGGTCCAGATCGCGGCGGCGAGCGCCAGGGCGGTCAGGATGTAGGGGGCAGCATTCGGACTTCTGTTTTTCATTCGTCTCATCCGGCGAGTGGGCGAGCGTGTGCCGAACAAATGTTCGCTGCATGAATACTTTGTCGGTATTAGGACGGCGCCCAAACTTAGCCACTAAAAAGTATTTGATTTGGGGTGACGGAATCGTCCATGCGATCACCCCATGACAGATTCATGACACGGGGACCTTGTGTGACTGCCCAACCGCCACGACTTCACGAAAACAGCAAACGTCGCAAATCGGCCCAGGAAGCGGTGGCCCGTTCGCTCGAGCGCGAACTGGACTTTCTGGCCGAAGAGCGAAAAGAGCGTGCCCGGCTGCTGGGATTGGATCCGACCTTGGTCGCGCCGAATCTCAGCAAGCCGGCTGAGTAGCGCCATGCCGGGCGGGCCGATCAACCTGCCCGGCGCACCAGCCGGTTGACGATAGCAAACCGACGCGAGACGGAACCCGCGAATTGCGGGTGGAACGTCGGCGATACAACCACCGGTTCCGAAGCCGCGCGCCCCGCGTCCGTCAGCCGCCGGATCTTGCGGAGGGAATGCGGCCTTCGGCCAGCGCGAACAATTTGTGCGGATCACGCAGCACGATACGCTGGCGACCACCTTCGACGAGGCCCTGCTGCTCCCATGCGCTCAAGATGCGGCTCACCGTATGCAGCGTGGTGCCGGTCATCTCGGCGACGTCCTGGCGGCTGATCGGAAAATCGATCTCGACGCCGGTCTCGATCCGGCGGCCGGCCTGCTTCGCCAGGCGAAGCAGTGCATGCGCGACGCGCTGCTCGACCTGCTCGCTCGACATCTCGATGACACGGGCCTGCGTATCCTGCAGCCGGCTGCCGACCGTCTGCAGCGCGCTCGCCACGAGGCTCGGGAACTTTGAGGTCAGGCACGGCCACGCCGCCGATGGCCAGCACAGCGCGATGCTCTCGACCGCGGCGACCGCGGTCGCCGGATAATGCTTCAGCGCCAGCGCCTGCGCGACGCCGAAGATCTCGCCCGGCGAGACGTAGCGGACGACGATCTGCTGTCCCTGCGGCGTGGTCTTCTCCACACGGAGATGGCCGTGCAACAGCACGAAGAACGAATCGGCCTCCGCACCCTGGTGAAAAACCGCGCTGTCCTTCGGATACCGGACGGAGCGCGCTTCCCGCAGCACTTCGTCGAGCTCGGCGGGGCCAAGCCCGGCGAACAGCGCGACATCGGCCACGACCGATCGGTCCACGGGCGGCATGGTGCTCTCTTCGTACGAAACCAGTGGCGCGGAACCTAGAACCGGAGGCCCCGCGAGGCAACTAGGGGCAGAACCGGAGGGCCGTTGCCCACATTCCTCCGGAACGTTGTCCTGACGCAAATCGCGCAGGGTCTCGGAACGCTAAGGCTCAATACACCCACGCCGAGGCGGGAGAGTAGCAACAAGTCAACGAGCGGATGGCAGCCATGTCGATCCCAAGATTGCGCCAGTATCAGGGCCCGGCCGTGCTCTCCTACGGCTTCCGGCCGTTCTTCCTGCTCGGCTCGGCCTATGCCGGCGCGATGATCCTGATCTGGCTGCCGGTGTACGAAGGTCATCTGGCCCTGACCACGGCATTCTCGCCGCGCGACTGGCATGTGCACGAGATGCTGTTCGGCTATGTCAGCGCCGTGATCGGCGGCTTCCTCCTGACCGCCGTGCCGAACTGGACGGGACGACTGCCGCTGCAAGGCAATTCGCTCGCAACGCTGGTCTCGACCTGGATCGCCGGCCGGATCGCGATCTTCCTCTCTGCTTCGATCGGATGGGCGGCCACCGCCGTGATCGATGTCGCGTTCCTCACACTGCTCGCGATGGCGGCGGCGCGCGAGATCGTGGCGGGACGCAAATGGAGCAACCTCCCGGTCGTGGCGATCGTTTCGCTGCTCTCGCTCGCCAATGTGGCCTTCCACATCGAGGCGCATCTCAACGGGCTCGCCGATTATTCGACGCGGTTTGCGATCGCACTGGTGATCATGCTGGTCACGCTGATCGGCGGCCGCATCGTTCCGAGCTTCACGCGCAACTGGCTCGCACGCCAAACCGCCGGCCAGATGCCGGCGCCGTTCGGCCGCTTCGACAGCATCACGGTCGCGCTCGGCGGCATCGCGCTCTTGGCCTGGGTGGCGACGCCATCGGGCTGGCTTACCACGGCGCTGCTGTTGCCCGCCGGCGTCTTCCATCTGATCCGGCTGGGCGGCTGGGCCGGATACCGGACCCTGTCCGACCGCCTGGTGCTGATCCTGCACCTGGCCTACGCCTTCATACCGATGGGCTTCCTCCTGACCGGACTGGCCGCGATCGACCTCGTTCCGGTCGGCGCCGGCATCCACGCCTGGACCGGCGGCGCCATCGGCGGGATGACGCTTGCGGTGATGACCCGCGCCACCCTCGGCCATACCGGCCGCGCGCTGCAGGCTTCCGCAGGCACACAGGTGATCTATGCCGCGATCGTCACTGCCGCGCTCGCGCGCATCTGCGCCTCGCTCGAACCGTCGCATATGATCCCGCTGCTGACGGTGGCCGGTGCTGCCTGGGCGATCGCCTTCATCGGCTTCGTTGCGCTCTACGGCCCCGCATTGTGCTCGCGAAAGGCGTGACGTTTCGACGCGGATTTGCGGTGTTTGAAGAGGTGATCGACTGCAGCCGGAAGGTCCTGCAGCCGTAGCCTATTAGGGGCAATTTCACCAATTCGCATTAATCCTTTCGGAACGATCGGCGGCCGAAGCCGCCGAAAGCTCCAGAAAAGGTGTGCGATGCTCGGCAATCTCAGAATTTCCTCCAAGCTGATGATCATGGTCGGAATTTCGGTGCTCGGCATCGTCACTGTGGCCTTTGTCGGCCTGCAAGCGCTGAAGAACAATCTGCTCGAGGATCGCAAGGCCAAGCTGCAGGACCTGGTCCTGCTCGCCAAGCAGACAGTGGAGCAGGACTACCAGGCCGCCAAGAGGGCCGGTCTTTCCGACGCGCAGGTACTCGAACGAAGCAAGACGCTGCTGCGCACGCTGCGCTTCGGCAAGGACGACTATTTCTATGCCCTGGGCAAGCAGGGCCTCGTCGAGTCGCATCCGAATCCGAAGGTCGACGGCAAGAACCTGATGGATACGGCTGACACGGACGGCGTGTTCTACACCCGCCGGCAGGTCGAAATGGCTCCGCAGGGCGGCGGCTTCGTGCAGTACCGCTTTACACGCGTGGCCGGCGGCGAGGCGGTGCCGAAGATCTCCTATGCGACCGAATTCAAACCCTATGGCTGGGCCATTGCCGGTGGCGTCTATCTCGACGACATCGATGCGATCTTCTGGTCGGAGGCGCGCTCGATCGGCTCGATCCTCGCTGTCGCGCTGCTGCTTGTCGCCGGCATGTGCTTCCTGATCGGGCGCAGCATCGTCGGCCCGATCACCGGCATGACCGCCGCCATGCGCAAGATCGCCGACGGCGCGACCGACACCGTGATCCCCGCGCAGGAGCGCCGCGACGAAGTCGGCGCCATGGCGCAGTCGGTCCAGGTGTTCAAGAACAACATGATCGATGCGGCGCGGCTGCGCGGAGAACAGGACGAGATCAAGAAGCAGGCCGAAGCCGAACGGATCAGCCTGCTCGGCAAGATGGCCGACGAATTCGAGAACAGCGTCCGCAGTTCGCTCGATGCGCTGGCGGGCGCCGCGGCCGGTCTGCGCACGACCTCGAACAGCATGTCGGGCGCGGCCTCGGAAGCAAGCCGCCAGGCGACGACGGTTTCCGCCGTCGCCGAACAGGCCTCCGCCAACGTGCAGACCGTTGCCGCGGCGACGGAAGAATTGTCATCCTCGGTCTCCGAGATCGGACGCCAGGTCGCGGAGTCGACCCGCGTCGCCCAGCAGGCGGTGGAAGAGGCCAACCGCACCAATGTGACGGTGCAGGGCCTCTCGGCGGCGGCGCAGAAGATCGGCGACGTGATCAAGCTCATCAGCGATATCGCGAGCCAGACCAACCTCTTGGCGCTGAACGCCACGATCGAGGCGGCGCGCGCCGGCGAGGCCGGGCGCGGCTTTGCCGTGGTAGCGAGCGAAGTCAAATCGCTGGCGAGCCAGACTGCGAAGGCGACCGAGGAGATTTCCGCGCAGGTCGCTGCGATGCAGGGCGCGACGACGGACGCCGTGCAGGCGATCGAAGGCATCGGCGGCACGATCGGCGGGATCAACGAGATCACCACCGTGATCGCGGCGGCGGTCGAGCAGCAGGGTTCGGCCACCAAAGAGATCGCCCGCAACGTGCAGCAAGCCGCGCACGGCACCAGCGCGGTCTCCAGCAATATCGGCGGCGTCACCCGCGCCGCGGGCGAGACTGGCACAGCCGCGGGCAAGGTGCTGGATTCGGCGGAAGAGCTCAACAAGCAGGCGGCGATGCTGCGAAGCAAGGTCGACGGCTTCCTCGCCAATATCCGCGCGGCGTGAGGAATAGAGCAATCGCCGATCAGGTTGAAAGGCAGCCCAGGTGAAGCTGCGCTCCCTCTCCCGCAAGCGGGAGAGGTGAAGATTCAGCCTGATCGGATCATGCTCTAGCCCGGCTCCAGGACTGTTGGCGTATCCACCAATCGCGGGCGCAGCCCGAAATCGTCGAGCTGCGACTGATCCTCGATCGCGCCGGAACGCGGCGCGGACAAGCGGGACGGCGCGCGCCGCACCAGCCGATAGACGGAAGCCGGCGGCAGATTGCTCATGGTGCGGCCGACCAGCGTGGCCTTCAGCCCGAGCCGATCGAGGATCGGCCGCGGGATCGGCGCCCTCGGTCCATAGGTGAACTGATAGAACGCGCCGTTCGGACGCACATAGCGAAACGCGCCGCTTACGATCGACAGCACCTTGCGCGGCGACATCGTGAGCAACGGCAAGCCGCTCACGACCGCGCCGACCGAGCCGTCGTCAGCAAGCTTCACCGTGCCGAGCCGCGCCGCGTCCATCCACAGCACGCGCGCGCCGGGAAAGCGCAATTGCAGGATCTGGACGAATTCGGATCCGTATTCGACGATGGTGAGATCCTGCTGCCGAATTCCCTTCTGCAATAGCTTGTAGGTGAAGACGCCGGTGCCGGCGCCGAGCTCGATGATCGGGCCGGATGACGGCGTGATCTCGCGGGTGATCAGCTCAGCGAGCGCATTGCCGGATGGGGCGACCGCGCCGACCCGGCGCGGGTTGAACAGCCAGGAGAGAAAAAACGATGTGGCATCGTGAGACATGAGTCCATGACCTTGCAATAATAAGCACAGTGTCCCGGCGCCGTGCCGCAAGCCCCAGATGCGATTCGGATCAAGACGCGCTCATCATCGACGCGCGGCATTGCGAGAGCATTGCGTGTTGTGAGGAGATGATGTGATCCCACGAAAGGCGCCGTAGCCCGGGTGGAGCGTCAGCGTAACCCGGGGCCGGTCGTCGATGTTGATGCAGACGTCCCGGGTTGCGCTTCGCTTCACCCGGGCTACGACCTTGGCATTGCGAGAGGAGATCATGCGGCCACACGAAAGGCGCCGTAGCCCGGGTGGAGCGTCAGGGTAACCCGGGACCGGTCGTCGATATTGATGCAGATGTTCCGGGTTGCGCTTCGCTTCACCCGGGCTACGGGCTTGCTAGCCTACGGCCAAAGCGGGGAGCGCGATCGGTGGGAGGGAGATGCGGAAGCAGGCGCCGTGGCCGCTTCGTTCAGTGACGCTCACCTCGCCGCGATGCAGATGGATGATCTCGCGCACGAGGTTGAGGCCGAGGCCCGCGCCGCGGTGCCGCGGCTGCAGGCGGTGGAACGGCTCGAAGATGCGCTCGCGCTCTGAAGCCGGAATGCCGGGACCCTGGTCGCGAACTTCGACCGTCGCCGGCGCGCTCACGGCAACGACGATGGCGCCGCGATGGCCGCCATGCTGGATCGCATTCTGCACCAGATTGACGACCGCGCGTTCGAGCGCTCCGCGATCGCCCCACACGTCGATGCGCGCACCCTCATGCTGCAACGAGATCTCATAACCGGCCGCGATCGCGAGCGGCGCGAGATCGGCGATCACCTGTGCGCAGAGACCTGCAAGATCGATGGCGGACGATTGCGCCAGCCGCTGCTCGAGCCGCTGCAGATCGAGCAACTGCTCGGTCAGCGTCGCAAGCCGCGAGACGTCCTCGATCAGGCGCGCCTTCTCGGCGCTTTGCGGCAGGCCTTCCAGGCGCGTGGTGAGAATCGCGATCGGCGTCCGCAACTCGTGCGCGGCGTCGGCGAGGAAGCGTCGATGCCGTTCATAGCCTTCATCGAGCCGTCCCAAGGCGTCATTGACGGCGGTCACCAGCGGCGCGATCTCGGTGGGGACGGCGCCGACCGGCAGCCTTGCGCCGCGCTTGTCGATGTCGATCTCGCCAGCCTGATGCGCGGCTTCGTCAAGGCCCGCGAGCGCGTTGCGCACCACAAGCGGGGTCGCCACCAGCGTCGTCAGCGCCATCAGGGCAAAGCCGGGCAACATCAGCCCGAAGAAAGCCAGCGTGATCTGCAGCAGCGACTGCGCATCCGAGATCCTGATCTCGCTGGTGACGATGATCTGCACCGGGCCTGCCGCGGTCTCGACCACTTTCATCTGCCCGCTGATATGACGCGAATCGTCACGGGCGCGATCCCAGCTCCGATCGCCATCGACATCGCCGCCGCCGAGACGGGCAAACTCCGGCGGCACCTCTCCCTCGGAGAGCGAACGGCCGGACTTGTCGTGGATCACGAACCACAAACTACGCGTATCGCCGCGCAGCTCCTTCAGCGCCGGGGTCTCGCGCAGGAAAAGCGTTCCGTCGGTGCTGCGCGCCACCGCGTCGCGCAGCACGTCGATGCCGCGCCCATCGTCGCGCCGATACACGCAACCGGACGCCCACAGAGTTGCAATGAGCAGGACAACAAAAGCGACGAGCAGCACCGCATGCAGCGGGATCAATCGGCGGATCAGGCGCGACCGCAGTGACGCCGTATTCATGGCCGTCATGATGCCGCCCTCAGGAGATAGCCGACGCCGCGGATGCCGTGGATCTCGACGCCGGCGCCGGCCTCGGTGAGCTTGCGGCGCAACCGCGAGACATGCGTGTCCAGCGCATTCGACTGCACCTCTTCGTCGAGCGAATAGACGGCGGCCTCGAGTGAAGAGCGCACGACCGTGCGCCCCATCCGCCGCATCAGGGTCTGCAGCACCAGCAATTCGCGGCGCGGCAATTCCAGGAGGCGGCCGTCGACCTCGGCTTCGCAATGGTTCAGATTGAAGCTCAGTCGCCCGAGCCTGACGATATCGGGCTGCAGGTCGGCGGACCGCCGCCACACCGCGCGCAGCCGCGCCAGCAATTCCTCGGCCGCAAACGGCTTGGCCAGATAATCATCGGCGCCGGTGTCGAGGCCGGTGACGCGGTCCGACAACTCGCCCCGCGCCGTCAGCACGATGACCGGGGTCGGGATCGCCTTGGCGCGGAGCTTCGGGATCAAGCTGATTCCGTCCCCATCAGGCAGGTTGCGGTCGAGCAGGATCGCGTCATAGGCGCCCGCCACCATCATTTCCGCGGCCTCCATCAGCGAGGTCACCCGGTCGGCCAGCATGTCGTAGCTTTTCAGGACCGCAGACAAGGCCGACGCCATCTCGTCTTCGTCCTCAACCAGAAGTATTCGCACCACCCTGACCCAGGCAATTCAAGTTGACCTGGTTCCATAGAGCCGCTGGATTGCGGCTACATTGCGTGTTTGCCGGTTATCGGGGCGCAAAAGGCGCGCTCGACAGGCCGCCGATCCCCCGCATCACGGCCTTGCTCAGTTCGCGCAGCCACAATACCGAGCTTGCGACGACGGCGCAGAACAGCCAGTCGCCGGCACCCAGGCTCACGGTCGAGAACGCTTCCTGGAGGAAGGGCGCATAGACAACCAGCGCGTGCAGCAGGAGCGAAAGCGCCACCGCCGCCCAGAGCCAGCCATTGGTGAAGAGGCCATGGAATGCGCTGAGTTCGTCGGAACGGGCGTTGAAGACGTTGAAAAGCTGGAACAGCACCAGCGTCGTGAAGGCCATGGTTCGCCCATAGGCGATCGTGCCTGAACCTTCGATCAGGCCGCCCGGAAGCGAGGCGTCCAGCACCAATAGCGTGCCGGCGGCCATAATGATCCCGACCAGGAAAATCCCGCCCCACATTTGGCGCGTCATGACGCCCTCATCGCGCGGGCGCGGCGGGCGCTGCATGATGGCCGGGTCCGCCGGGTCGACCGCGACGGCGAGCGCGGGCGCGCCGTCGGTCACCAGGTTGATCCAGAGGATCTGCGTCGCCAGCAGCGGAAGCACGACGACACCGCCGGCGGCAGAAAGTCCGATTGTATCAGCCAGCACGACGCCGAAGAACATCGTCAAGACCTCGCCGATATTCGACGACAGCAGATAGCGCAGGAATTTCCGGATATTGGCGAAGATCGCGCGGCCCTCCTCGACCGCGGCAACGATGGTGGCAAAATTGTCGTCGGCGAGGACCATGTCGGCCGCCTCCTTGGAGACGTCGGTGCCCGTAATCCCCATGGCGACGCCGATGTCGGCGGCCTTCAGCGCCGGCGCATCGTTGACGCCGTCCCCGGTCATCGCCACGGTTTCCCCTGCCCGCTGCAACGCCCGCACGATGCGGAGCTTGTGACTGGGATTGACGCGGGCATAGACCGAGACCTCCTGGACAATGCGGTCGAGTTCTTGCTCCGTCATGGCCTCTAACTCGGCGCCGGAAACCGCACGCTGGCCTGATGTGATGATGCCGAGCTCGGCGGCGATGATCGCCGCGGTCTTGGGATGATCGCCGGTGATCATGATGGGGCGGATGCCCGCTGCCCGGCTGCGTGCGACCGCATCGCGCGCCTCCTGGCGCGGCGGATCGATCATGCCGATCAGGCCGAGAAAGACGAGATCCTGCTCCACATTCTCGTCGAATGCATCAGGCTGCGACCTTTCCGCGGGCAGCGAGCGGAACGCAACGCCAAGCGTCCGTAACGCTTCCGCAGCCAGCGCATCATTGCTCGCCATGATCTCCGACTTACGCGCGTCGGTGAGCGTGACCGCATCTGGTCCGACGAGTTCGTGGGTGCAGCGCGCGAGCAGGACATCGGGCGCGCCCTTGGTCACCGCGATCAGGCGGTCGCGCCGCTCCGCATCCGTATGCACCGTGCTCATCAATTTGCGTTCGGACGAGAACGGAATCTCGCCGATCCGGGCGAAGCGCTGATCGAGCGCGGCGGGCAGCAGGCCGGCCTTGCAAGCGGCCACGATCAATGCGCCTTCGGTCGGATCGCCCTGCACGATCCAGGCGCCATCGCGTTCCTCCAGTATCGCATTGTTGGCGCGTTCGGCCGCCGTCAGCGTGCGCTCAAGCTCAAACTGCAGCGCGCCGTTGTCCGACGCATCGCCGACCAGATGCACGTCTCCCTCCGGCGCATAGCCGGTGCCGGAGAGATTGGTGCAGCCGCTCGCCGTCACGACCCGGCGCACCGTCATCTCGTTCCTGGTCAAGGTGCCGGTCTTGTCGGATGCGATGACGGTCGCCGAACCGAGCGCTTCCACGGCGGCGAGACGACGGATGATGGCATTCTTCTTCGCCATCCGCTGCATGCCGATGGACAGCACGGCGGTGACCACCGCCGGCAGTCCTTCCGGAACCGCGGCGACGGCCAGCGCCACGCCGAGGAGCAGCACCGCGAAAATCTCGGAGAAGCCGTTGACGTCGCTGACGAGAAAGATCGTGCCGATCATGGCCACTGCGATCAGCACGACCGTGATCGCAAGCATCTTGCCGACGCGCGCGAGCTCTCGCTGCAGCGGCGTGGTCTCCTGCGGCGCTTCCCGCAGCATGCCGGCGATCCGGCCCATCTGGGTCCGCATCCCCGTGGCGGTGACCACCGCGCGGCCATGCCCATAGACCGCGGTGGTCCCGCTGAAGATCATGTTGTGCCGGTCGCCGAGCTCAGCCTCTCCTGCCACCGGCGCGACGAGCTTGCTCACCGGCAGGCTTTCGCCGGTGAGCGCGGCTTCCGCCGTCTGCAGCGCGGCTGACACGATCAGCCGGGCGTCGGCCGGAATGGTGTCGCCTTCCGCAATGACGATGATATCGCCCGGCACCAGCTCGGCCGCCGGGATGTTGCGCCGCTCGCCATCGCGGACTACGTTGGCGTGCGCGGCGGACATCTCACGCAATGCGGCTGCAGCACGCTCCGCCCGGGCCTCCTGGATGTAGCCCATGAGCGCGTTGAGCAGCACGATGGCAAGGATCGCGATGGCCTCGTAAGGCAGCGCGGTTTCGTGCTCATTCAGCCAGATCGCGATCGAGATGACCGCCGCCGCGATCAACAGAAGCACCAGCACGTCGGTGAACTGATCGAGGAATTTCAGCCATTCGGGACGCGGTGGCACTGTGTCCAGTTCGTTTCGGCCATCGCGCGCAAGGCGCCGCTCGGCCTCTGCACCGCTCAGGCCGCGCGCGGCATCCGTATGCAGGGCGGCCACCGTCTCCGCCGCCGTCTGCCGGTGTGCCTCGTGCATCGTCGGATCGGAGGATTTTCTGTGCATGCTGCAATGATACGTTGCGATGACGTTTCCTGGTACCGGGAACCGCGCCTGTCGGGATGATCCATGTCAATCGACACGACGCGATCGACGCTGCAGGATGCAGGCGAACGAAATGTCGCAGTCACGACCGTTGCGGTCTCGCGCCGGAACCCGGACGATCGCATCGCGCCGAGGAACCACGACACGCATGGCTGAAAGGTAGCGTCAGATGAGCGAAGCAAGCCCGACGAGAGAGCCCCCGAAATCGATTCTGCTCGCCACCGATCTCAGCCCTCGCTGCGACCGCGCGCTCGATCGCGCCGTGCTGTTGTCGCAGTCATGGCAGGCAAAGCTCGTGATCCTGCACGTTCTCGAAAAACTTCAGGATGCGGATGTCGATCCGACCGTTCCGTCCTGGCGACGCCCTCACGATCCCGTCAGCGTAGCAGCAAAGCAGTTGCTGGCCGATATCGGCCCGCTGGCGAAGACGGCCGATATCGTGATCGATGAAGGCGACCCGGCCGAGGCGATCGTGCGCACCGCAGAAAAGAAAGGATGCGATCTCATCATAACCGGCGTTGCAAGGGACGAGCCGTTCGGGCGACTTTTCCTTGGTACGACGGTCGACCGTCTGCTTCGCAGTTCGCACACACCGATCCTGATCGTGAAGAAAAGGGGACAACGCACTTACAGCCGCATCGGCGCAGCGATCGACTTTTCCGATTCATCGCGCCATGCGCTCGAAGCCGCGGTCCGCTGCTTCCCCGACCAAACGCTCATGATATTCCACGCATACGAGATGCCGATGAGTGGGTTGGCCCACGATTCCGCGGCCTATCGACGACAATGTCAGCAGGCTGTCGAACAGGACTACAAGGCCTTCCTGGCGACAGTGGAATGCGGCGAGACGATCAGGCAGCACGCACGTTCGTTCATCGAATTCGGGACGCCGGATGAAGTGCTGCGCCGGGGCGTGCGCGATATGGACATCGACCTTGTCGTGCTCGGCACCGAGGGGCGCGGCGCGCTCTCCGAAATGCTGATCGGAAGCGTCGGCAAACATCTCATGGCCGAACTGCCATGCGACGTCCTGATGATCAGGGAACCGCCGCCTGATCCGCTGTTTGCCGCAGCAGGTAGCGGTCAGGTCGGCTCCGCAGGACCTACCTGGATGATTCGTTTTCGTGGGCCGCCGTCCATGGGATCAACTCGCGCGCGAGCGCATCGAAAGCGGTGTTGAAGGCCTTTGTCGCCGGCGCGGGGGCCAGCGTCTCGATCGGCGCTTCCTGCTGGAAGACGCGCGCGGCGCGCAGATGTCCTGATGCATCGAGGAGCTTGGCTGATAGCGCGATCACGGCGTGCGGCTGCGGCGCCGTGACGATCTCGAACTGGCGCATGTCGAGCAGCAGGCGGGACGAGCCTTCCGGCGCAGTGTCGGGCCGGAACGGCGGATGGGCGATGTCGTAGTTCTCAAAACTCTGCAGCAGTTTCGCCTGCACGAGTTGCGGCAGGGCGTCGCTCCATTGCGCGTCGGCAAAATCCTTGTCGTCGTCGCCCGCGAACAGGAAGCGCTGGGTCTGCAGCGCAGTGATCGCCGTCGGCTCGGCAATGGCAAGCGTTCCCTTGAAGGGGCGAATCGGCGCATCGAACCGGCTGGCCGGGCTGAGGTCGAAAGTCGTCTTGCGCGCCGGGGCAGAACCGCCGCCCATGGTCCGATCGAGACCGGCGATGATATTGTCCAGGCGCGGGGTGTTGCGCGCGAGCCCATCGGCAAAGGTGCCGAGGTTGCCGATCGCGTCATGCAGCGGTCCGGAATTTTCGCTGAGCACCGTATCGACCTTGCGCAGCGCATCGCGCGCGGCCTGCGTCATGCTCTGTCCCGCCCCTTTCTCGGCGATCAGCGGCCCCTGCACGCGCGGCGCGTCGATGCGCTCGCCGCCTTCCAGCGCCACCACGGGGACGCCGGTCAGGCCCTGGAAATCGAGGCCGACCTTGGTATCGGCGCGAACCGGCGTGTGCTCGAGCACGGCGATGGTGGCATGGACGTCACGCGGCCGGTCGGGCACGAATTCGAGCGAGGTGACTTCACCGACGCGGATGCCGTTGAACAGCACGGCGGCGCCCACGAGCAGGCCGGGAACGGGACCACTGAAGACGACCTGGTAGGTCTTGCGCTTGCCGATGCCGCCGGTGTTGTTGAGCCAGTAGACGAAGCCGAACACGGCGACGATCGCCGCCAGGACGAAGGCGCCGACAACGATAAAGGGTGCGCGCGTTTCCATTGATGTCGTTCCGTTAAACGTTGAGATGAAGCATTTGCGCTCGCGCGCCGTGGAAATAGGCCCGCACCCACGGATGATCGGATTCCAGCACCGATTTCAGCGGACCGAGCGCGGCGATCTTGCCGTCGGCCAGCGCCGCGACGCGGTCGCAGACCGCGTAGAGCGTGTTGAGGTCGTGGGTCACCATGAAGACGGTGAAGCCGAGCGTCCGCTGCAGCGTCTTGATCAGGGAATCGAATTCGCCAGCGGCGATCGGGTCGAGCCCCGAAGTCGGCTCATCCAGGAACAGCAGCGCCGGATCGAGCGCGAGCGCACGGGCCAACGCCACGCGTTTGACCATGCCGCCTGAAAGTTCGGAGGGAAACTTGTCGCCGTCGTCGACGGTGAGGCCGACCATCTCGAGCTTCGCATTGGCGATCTCGTCCAGCAGCGACGGCGACAGATGCGCGGCCTCGCGCAGCGGGAATTGCACGTTCTGCCGTGCGTTCAGCGCCGAGAACAGCGCGCCCTGCTGAAACAGCACGCCGCTCCGGCCGCCGTTTTCGGCAAGCTCGATGATGCCGCCGCGCTTCGGCAGCAATCCGATGATCGTGCGCATCAGCACGGATTTGCCGCCGCCGGACGCGCCGACGAGGCCCAGGATTTCGCCCTGACGGACGTCGAGGCTCAGATGGTCGAGCACAATCTTGCGGCCGAAGCCGACGATGAGATCCTGCACGTGGATGGCGATACGTTCTTCGGCCACAGCTACATTCCGATCGAGGCGAAGAACACGGCGAACAGGCCGTCGAGCACGATGACCAGGAAGATCGACTTGACCACGGAGGACGTCGTCTGCTGTCCGAGCGATTCCGCGCTGCCCTTGACGCGAAGCCCCTCGCTCGCGGCGATCAGGCCGATGACCAGCGCCATGAACGGCGCCTTGATCATGCCGACCTCAAAGCTGTTGATCGAGACAGCCTCGTGCAGCCGCGCGATGAAGATCGCCGGACCCATGCCGCCATAGAGCCAGGTGACGAGCCCGCCGCCATAGAGCGCGGCCATCGATCCCAAGAAGGTGAGGATCGGCAGCGCGATCACCAGCGCCAGCACCCGCGGCAGGATCAGGACCTCGACGGGATCGAGGCCCATGGTCGTGAGCGCATCGATCTCCTCGCGCATCTTCATCGAGCCGATCTCGGCGGTGTAGGCGCTGCCCGAACGTCCGGCCACCATGATCGCGACGATCAGGACACCCAGTTCGCGCAGCACCAGGATGCCGACCATGTCGACGACGTACGAATCGGCGCCGAACTTGCGGAAATGGAAAATGCCCTGCTGGGCGATGATGGCGCCGATCAGGAACGTGATCAGCGCCATGATCGGGATCGCGCGCCAGCCGACCTGGCCGAGTTGGTAGACGGTGGAGGTGAAGCGAAACGATCGCGGATGGCGCAGCGTCCGGAACAGTGCGATGCCGACACTGCCGAGCATGTCGAGGAAGACCATGCTCTCGGCAATGACGCCGCGTCCGACCCGCTCGAGCAGGTCGGCGAGCGCGTTGGTGCGCCGCGCGGGCGCCGGCGGCCTGCGGTTCAGTTTCCGAACTTCGCCGATCAATCCGGAATAGCTGGCGGAAAGGCCGGTTATCTCGGCCTCAGTCGTTTGCGCCGGCCCGCCGCGCGCCAGTTTCTCGATCAACCAGGCGCCCACCGTGTCCAGCGCGGTGATCCCGCTGAGGTCGATCTTGCGGATGCCATGCGCAAGCCGCGGCTGGATGCCTGCGCACAGCCGCTCCAGAATCTCGACATTGGCAACCGTCCACGCGCCACGCGGATGGAGCGAGCGGACCGCGCCGTCATCCATGGTCAGGTCAGGGGCACTGCTCAAGATGATACCTCCGGAAGTCCGGACGCGACCCTAGCCAGGCCGGCCGGCAATCGTTTGACACAGCGCAATAAAGGCCCCGGCTGGCCCGAACCTTGAGGGCGTGATCATGCCGCAGGGCTATGCGGCAGCATCGTAGCCCGGGTGGAGCAGAACGCGTAACCCGGGGACATCTGCATCAACGTTTGCGAGCGGCCCCGGGTTACGCTGGCGCTGCCCGGGCTACGGGCCCTCTATCGCGCGAGCGCTGCTGACACCGATTCGGCTATCGGCGTCGTCGGGTGACCGATGAGCGCGCTCAATTGCCTGGAGGCGTCATAGAGCGCGCCATTGGCTGCTTTGGCATCGCTGTCCGCCAAGAGCGCCGCGAAGGCTTCCGGCAGGCCGATCGACACCAGCGCAGCCTTGTAATCGGCCTCCGGCAGATCCTTGTAGACGACGGGCTTGCCGGACTGCCTGGCGATCTCGGCGGCATAGTCGGCGAGCGTATAGCCATTATCGCCGGCAAGCTCGTAGATCTGGCCCGCCTGGTTGTCGGGGCTTGCCAGCACGGCTGCCGCGGCCGCGGCGTAGTCGGCGCGCGCGGCGAGGAAGAGGCGGCCCTCTCCTGCGGCGCCCAGCACAGCACCGTGCTGGACGGCGGCGGCGACATTGCCGGTGTAGTTCTCGGTGTACCAGCCGTTGCGGAGGAATGTGAACGGCACGCCAGATGCGCGGATCAGGGCTTCCGTCTTGCGGTGCTCTTCCGCCAGCGCCAGCGGGCTGGTGTCGGCATGGAGGATGCTGGTGTAGGCGAGCAGCTTCACGCCCGCCGCTTTCGCCGCATCGATGACATGGCCGTGCTGCCGGACACGCTGCCCGATCTCGCTCGAGGAGATCAGAAGCACCTTGTCGGCGCCTGTGAGCGCGGCCTTGACGGCGGCGGGATCTTCATAATTGGCGGTGCGCAGCTCGACGCCGCGCGCCGCCAGGTCCTTGGCGGCGACGGGGTCGCGGACGATGCCAATCAGATGCGCGCCAGGGGCGATCCGCAAGAGCTCGGCGATGACGAGGCGGCCCAACTGGCCGGTTGCCCCGGTGATGGCGATTCGTTCGGAAATTGTCATGTTCCTCTTCCTGGTCTAAAATAGAGACCAGGCCTAGATACGAGGCCGCATAGGATCGCGGAAGGAGGCAGTTTTTGGTGACAGGGTTACGCGAAAATAACCTTCGACCAGCCCATGAGTGCTTGGCGCAGCGCTTCCGGACCTGGCGCAGCGGCGAGTTCGACCTCGCACGCTGCCCGGTGCGTGGCATCCTGGATCGTCTCGGCGACAAATGGACCACGCTGATCGTGATCGTGCTCGCGCAGCGGCCGCATCGCTTCAGCGAGATCCGGCGGTCGATCCCCGACATCTCCAAACGCATGCTGACGCAGACGCTTCGCGACCTCGAGCGCGACGGCATGATCACGCGCCGCGTGTTTCCGACCAAGCCGCCGAGCGTCGAGTACGGGCTGACAGAGCTCGGCGAATCCCTGCTCGAACCGTTGGCCCAACTCGTCACCTGGGCGGAGACGAGCCAGACGAAGATCGCGACGGCGAGATCGGCGTTCGATGCGGCGGAAGCGTCGCGGGGCTAGGCAGCCCCAGATCTCACGACGGATCGAAGCCGAGCGCGACTTCCACTGTCATGGAATCCGGAAGAGCCGGCGGTATCTGCGGCAGCGGCTGAGCGCGGCGAATGGTATCGATTGCGGCCTGATCGAGCACGGCTTGACCGGAGCTGGTCTTGACCCAGGCGCCGAGCAATGTCCCATCGCGACTGACCGAGAAGACCGCAAGCACCGTCCCCTGCAGATGCTGCCGCTTGGCGGCCCGCGGATAGCGCTGGAATTTGTCGATATGACGCACCAGGATGTCCCTGAACTGCAGCTTTGCGGGGGTTGGCACGGCGTCCGCGGAACGCTGCGGGATCCTGCTCAAAACGGCCGCTTCGGAAGACGACGTCTCTTCGACCGACAGTGCCGCGAGCTTGTTGCGCGACATGTCGGCTGGCGTCTCAGTCGGAGCCTTGCCCGGGTTTGTTGCGTTCACGGCCGTTGATTGCGAAGCTTGGTTCACGGGAATCGGCAGCGGATCCGGACGCGGCAACAGCCGGACCTCGACGACCGCCGTCGGTTCGGCCTGCCCGCCAGCCCTGTGCAGCTGAAGGTGAAGCCAATACACGCCCCCCACGAAAAGCAACCCGACGATCGCCGGAAACAGCATCAGCCGAAAGCCCTGCCCGAACAGCGAGGCATCCGGATGGTCATCAGTCACGAAGGATTTCATCGCGCGGTGCTTACCGTGACGACCGCGCGCAAGGGCTGAGGGACTTCAGCGCCGACATGCGCCCCCAATAGCGAACCCCGCGCTGGCATCCGGTCATTTCGTTCGTGCCTGTCTTCCGTGAAATCATCCGGCCCGCAAAGCGGCTCGCCAGCGAGGGGCGCGGCTTCGCCCGGAAGCTAGCTCATATAGCCTCTTTGTGACAGAAATCTTTTCCTGCCAAGCTCCCGACGAGGCCTATTCGAGCTTGATGAGACGGCCAATCGGCCGCTCAGTAGATTCCGATTCCGGATCATGCCCTAGAACAGCAGCACGCCGTCGTCGTGCACCTCCGGCTCAGGCCGGTGCGGCGTAGATTTTGACATCACGCCGAGGCGCTGCAGGACATCCCGATGGACCTGCCGCTCCCGTTCCATCGTGTACTGCGCGAACAGATCGTCCAGCACCGCCTCATCGCTCGAAGTCAGCGACAGCTTTCCGATCGTTACGCTCGACGCCTCGAGGCGCGAGGCAGCAGCCGGAAGGGACGCGGACGCTTCGCCGAGTGCGGTCATCAGATCGCGGGCACCACCCATCAAGGCCTCGAACTCGGCACCCTCGTGGACGAGCCGGTCCATCAACCGATCGAGCCGCGCGTTGCCGGCCTCGATCTCCTGCAGCGTTTGCAGAATCGACGGCTCGAGCCTGGTCAATTGCGCGGGATTTCCATGAGCGCGCAGCTCCTTGAGATCGCCGGCCGCGCGCTCGATGCGGTCTAGGATCGGCTGCAGCCTGGAAGCACCGGCGGAGACCTGATCCGCGGTCATCTTGAGCTCGTTGGCGATCACGACGAACGCATTGCCCTTGACGCCCAGATGGCCGGCCTTGAGGCTGGCATTCATGCCGATCAGGATGATGTCGACGACGGCCTCGCCAAGGCCCGTGATCGCCAGACGAAACTTGCCGAGCGTATCCTCGACGACGGAGAGGGCAGCATCGACCGATCTGCCCGAACTCTCACAAGTCGCAATCAGCTCCGAGGCCTGCGCCAGCGTTTGCTTGATGACCGCAAGGAACGACGGGGCCTCGCCGTCATGGCCGCCATATACCGAGCGACCTTGCGCGACCACGCCGGTGGCATCGGCAAGAATGGCATTCAGCGAACGGACGATCGCGCCGATATCATCGCCGAACTCGCGATCCGCATCCTTGAGTTGCGCGGCCTGGAGCTGGCAGACGATTTTGGCTTTCTGCGCGCTGGCATCCGCCTCAAGCGCCGGAACGATGCGCGCCGGCGTCCCGGCAGCATGCCGCAAGCCGCCGCAGACATGCTCCAGCCGTTGCCGCGTGCTGTCGCCCGACTGCAGCGAGATGATCGCGCTACCGACCGCATCGGCGATCTTCTTCGTGCTCCTGCCCGCGAGCTCGACAAGATGGACGCTCTTGTCCTGCTGCTCGCGCATCCCTGCATAGGCCGAGATCAGGCCGGCACTCGCCGAGAGAAGCTGCCCCCGATAGAGCTTCTCGAATTCCTTCTGTCGATTGAGCGCAGTTTCGACCGCTACCGACAGCAGCTTCTGATCGCGCGCGCAGCCTTCGATCGAATGCTGGACCGATTGCCCGAGCTCGAATACCTCCTTTGTGAAATCAAGGAAGCTGTCGCGGTCGCCGTCCAGCGAAGCGGCCTCGATGCGCGCGCTCCGCGCGATGATGGAGATCATCTGGATGTGCTTGAAGAGCGGCGCGATCTGCGCCGATGCCGCCTCGGCATCTTCGCCGATCCGGCCGAGCAGCGCGCTTTCCGCCGGCAGTGCCTCGGCAAGCGCGTTCAGCCGGCCGGCAATATCCTGAAGCGCCGTCGATGCGCCTTCGATTTCCGCGCCCGACATTTCGCGCGAGAGCCCGGTGAGCGCGCCCTCCAGCTCCTTGAACAGAGCGTGACCGCGACCGAGATGATTGCCGACCTTGGCAAAACTATCCTCGATGCGGGACGACACCTCCTCGATGGAGGCAACTGCTGCAGTGACCGTGTCGGTCTGGACGTCGGGAGAGATCATTGCATCATTCCGTCAGGGCAGGTTGTCCGGCCTGGTGCCAGAGCATGATCTCGCGCGCGATCTGGTTGAGCGAGACCACCTTCTCCACGGCGCCGTGTGCGATCGCCTCTTTCGGCATGCCGAACACCACGCAGCTCTCTTCGTCCTGCGCGCGCGTCGCAGCACCAAGCTTGCGCATCTCCAAAAGGCCCCGCGCGCCGTCGTCGCCCATTCCCGTCATGATGATCCCGAGCGCATTGCGCCCGGCATATTGGGCCGCCGAACGGAACAGGACGTCGGCCGAAGGCCGATGCCGCGACACCGGCGGGCCGTCCTTGATGGCGATGCTGTAACGCAGGCCGGAGCGCTGCAGCAGCATGTGGCGGGCGCCGGGTGCGATATAGGCGCAACCCGGCTGCACCGGCTCGCCATCCTCCGCCTCTTTCACCGTGATCTGACAGGCGGCGTTGAGACGCCTCGCGAACGCCGCGGTGAAGCCTTGCGGCATGTGCTGAACGATCAGGATCCCGGGACAAGTCGGCGGCAGCGCCTCCAGCACGTCGAGCAGCGCCTCGGTGCCGCCGGTCGACACGCCGATGCAGACGATGCGTTCGGTGGTCGGCCGCGAACGCCCCTGGATCGGCGGCGGGATGATGGCATCCGCGGTCAGCTTCTTCTCGATGACGCGCCGTTGCTGGCGTGGGCGCACGCGCGCACGCGCCGCCGACTTCACCGCTTCGCGCAGCCGGGTCGAGCATTCCAGCAGCGCCTGCCGGGTATCGATCCGCGGCTTGGGAACGATGTCGACCGCGCCGGCCTCGAACGCTTCGAACATCTGATCGGAGCCCTCTTCGGTGAGCGAGGAGCAGATGATCACCGGGATCGGGCGCTGCGCCATGATCTTGCGCAGGAACGTGATTCCGTCCATGCGCGGCATCTCGATGTCGAGGATGATCACGTCGGGCAATTCGTTCTGCAGCCGCCGTGCCGCGGCGAACGGATCGGACGCAGTCGCCATCACCTCGATATCCGGATCCTCGCTCAGGATGGTCGTGAGAATTTGGCGCACCGACGCCGAATCGTCCACGATCAGCACGCGAAGTTTCTGCCTGGGCATTGCCGTGCGCTCCACGTTGCTCTCTTTTCTTTGAGCATGATCTTTTCGGAAAACCGGTTCCCATTTTTCCGGATCATGCTCTAGACTCTAAAGATCGTCGGCTGAACCTGCTTCAACGTCGGCACCGTGTTGTGGATCATCGATTCGGAATGCCCCACCAGCAGATAGCCTCCCGGCCGCAGATGGGCGCAAAGCTGATCGACGACCTTGCGCTGCGTCTGCCTGTCGAAATAGATCAGGACGTTCCGGCAAAAGATGATGTCGACGTCGCGGTCCACCGGATAGCTGGAATCCATCAAATTCATCCGCATGAAATTCGTCAGTCGCCGCAATTCCGGCACCACGCGGACTTCGTTGCTCGATCGGTCCCTCGACGACAGGAAGTAGCGCTTCACGAAATCGGAAGGGACCGGCGCGATGACGTCGCGCGTGTAGATGGCGGCCTTGGCAAGCCGCAGGACCGCGGTCGAGATATCTGTTCCGAGGACACGAAACTGGAACCTGGTGCCGGACCTCGTCATGTCGTCGAGAACCATCGCGGTCGTATAGGCTTCCATGCCGGTCGAGCAGGCCGCGCTCCATATCTTCAACCCGTGCGATCCACGGCCGCGCGCCTTCAGGAGCGCCGGCACCGCGACCTCCTTCAAGAAGGTGAAATGCGCCGGCTCGCGGAAGAAATCCGTCTTGTTGGTCGTGACCACATCGATCAGATGGGTGAGCTCGTTGTCGGGCAAGCCATTGTCGAACAGACGCTCGACATATTCGTTGAGCCCGGGATAGTTGAGCGCGCGGACGCGCTTGTGCAGCCGTCCTTCCAGCATCAGGCGCTTGCCGGCAGGCAGCTTGATGCCGACCTGCCCCTCGATCAATTCAGCGATCGTGCGGAATTGACGATCGGATAGATGTACCCCGGCCCCCAGCATTGCCGATTTCGCAAGTCTAGGCTGCGGCTGATGCGTCGACCCGGGCCTCGTCGGCGGACACGTCCGCATCGGCCATCAGTCGTGCGAGATCGAAGATGATGACGAACTTTTCTCCCTTGCGCCCGATGCCCGCGATGTAGTCGGATTGCCAGCGTCCACCGACCGAGGGCACGGGACCGATCGAGTCCTCATCGATGTCGGTGACCTCGAACACGCAGTCCGCCACGAAGCCGACGCCGACCAGGCGGTCGTTCATCGGCACGTCCAGGATGATGATGCGCGTCGCCTCCGTCGCCAGCACGCTCGGCAGATCGAGCTTCAGCCGGAGGTCGACAATCGGATAGCCGCTGCCGCGCACGTCGATCATGCCGAGCATGAAATGCGGCGCGTGCGGCAGACGCGAAATCGGCCGCATGTCGAGGATTTCGCGGACGTTGCAGATGCTGATGCCGAAGGTCTCCCCGGCGAGACCGAGCGTCAGATATTGAGCCGTGCCGGCCATGTTGCGTCCTTCCAGTCAGAGATCGCGGGGACTTGCCTCGAAGGCCGGGCCCCGCCTATTTCTGAGCATGATCTTTTCGGAAAACCGGTTCCCACTTTTCCGGATCATGCTCTAGCGCTGAAAATCCGCGTCGCGATCGTCATCGCCTTCTTCCATCGCGAAGGCGAAGCCGCCGCCGGCAGCAGCCTTGAGCGCACGCGCCGGCTTGGCGGCGGGCTTCTTGGCGTTGCGGTCGGCGGCCGCCATGCTCGCGGCTTTCGCGCGGAGCTGGCCGACGGCCCGGTCGATCGGCATCGCTGCCGCGGGCTTGTCCTTTGCCTGGTCGATACGGAAATAGGCGATCGTCGACTGCAACTGTTCGGCCTGGGAGGCCAGTTCTTCCGACGTTGAGGAGACCTGTTCGGATGCGCTGGCGTTCTGCTGGCCGACCTTGTCGAGCTGCTGGATCGCCTGGTTGATCTGCGCCGAGCCGACGTCCTGCTCGCGGCAGGCCGCCGTGATCTCCTCCACCAGCTCCGCCGTCCTCTTGATATCAGGCACCAGCTTGGCCAGCATGCCGCCCGCTTCCTGTGCGACCTTCACGCTCTCTCCCGACAGCGTGCCGATTTCGGCCGCGGCCGCCTGGCTGCGCTCGGCGAGCTTGCGGACTTCGGAAGCGACCACCGCAAAGCCCTTGCCGTGCTCCCCGGCGCGCGCCGCCTCGACCGCGGCGTTCAGGGCCAAGAGGTCGGTCTGGCGCGCGATCTCCTGCACGATCGTGATCTTTTCCGCGATCGTCTGCATCGCTTCGACGGCGCGGCCGACGGCGGCGCCGCTGGCTTCGGCATCCTTGGCCGACTGCCCTGCGATCTTCTCGGTCTGGTTGGCGTTCTCGGCGTTCTGCTTCACGTTGGCGGCCATTTCCTCCATCGAGGAGGAGGCTTCTTCGGCCGAGGAGGCCTGCTCGGTCGCCCCTTGCGAGAGCTGTTCGGCGCTGGCCGAGAGCTCCTGGCTGCCGGCCGAGACGTTCTGCGCCGCGGTCAGCGCTTCCGCGACGATCGTGCGGAGCTTCTCGACCATGCGCTCCAGAGCCATGCCGAGCGTATCCTTGTCCGACAGCCGCTTGGCATCGACGGTGAGATTGCCCTGCGCGATCTCGTTGGCGACGGCCGCCGTTCCGTTCAGGTTCACGGTCATCGCATTCAGCGACTTGACGAGATCGCCGATCTCATCGTTGCTGGCAACGTCGATCTTCTGGCTGAGATCGCCGATCGCGACCGCATCGGCGAGGTTTACGGCACGGCTGAGCCCGCGGCTGATGTTGAGTGCGATCCAGGTCGCCGCCACCACCGCGAACACGAGCGAGGCGATCACCAGGATGACCAACAGCATCTCCGCGCGCGCCCCGTCCTGCCTTGCCTGTTCGGCCTGCTCGGCCATCGCCGACTTGACAAGCGAGATGTAGGCGTTTGCGGCTTCGAGCGCGTCGGCCACCACCTTGCGACCGTCATTCATCGAACGATCAGTCGCCGCCGCCTTGTCGACCTTTGCGAGGCGGACCGTCTCGTCCTGATAGGCATTCAGTTTGACATAGGCGGCCGAAAAAGCATCGATCAGCTTCTTGCCTCTGTCGGTCGCGCCGGCATAGATTTCGTCCTTGGTCTTGAGCAGCGTCTCGCGAATCTTCGCCAAGTCCGCAACGAACTGATCATAGTTCTTGTCCGAGGCGATGATGGAGTTCTTCTCGGCCCGCACCTGAAGCAGGATGCCCTTTTCGAGCTCGGCGGCCTTGTCCATGCGTCCGGCCCGCGAAACGAGACTCTCGGCCGTGCCGACCATATCGCTGAGCTTCATGTAGCCCACCGCGCCCGCGACCATGGATAACAGGATGACAAGGCCAAAGGCGCCGGCCAGCTTTGCTTTGACGGTAAGTCTCATTTCAGTCCCCAAGAGAGATGCTCGAATTGTCGGTCGGATTGCAAACAATCCGGTCTGCTACGCACCAACTAACGCTTCGGTCCTCAGCGCTGAAAATCAGCGTCGCGGTCGTCCCCGTCTTCATCCAGCGCGAAGGCGAAACCGCCGCCATTGGCGACCTTGAGGGGGCGACGACCCTGCGGCTTGGTCTCGGCGGCCGGCGACTTCCTGGCGCCGCGATCGGCGGCCGCCATGGTCGCGGCCTTCGCGCGCAGTTGGCTGACCGCCTTGTCGATCGGCGCGGCCGCGGCCTTGCGGCCATGGTCGATGCGGAAGAAGGCGATCGTCGACTGCAACTGCTCGGCCTGGGAGGCGAGCTCTTCCGACGTCGAGGAGACCTGCTCGGATGCGCTGGCGTTCTGCTGGCCGACCTTGTCGAGCTGCTGGATCGCCTGGTTGATCTGCGCCGAACCGACGTCCTGCTCGCGGCAGGCCGCCGTGATCTCCTGGACCAGGTCCGCGGTTTTCTTGATATCGGGCACGAGCTTCGAGAGCATGCTGCCCGCCTCTTGCGCGACCTTCACGCTCTCCGTTGACAGCGTGCCGATTTCGGCGGCCGCCGCCTGGCTGCGTTCGGCGAGTTTGCGCACTTCGGAGGCGACCACCGCAAAGCCCTTGCCATGCTCGCCGGCGCGCGCGGCTTCGACCGCAGCATTCAGGGCCAAGAGATCGGTCTGCCGCGCGATCTCCTGCACGATGGTGATCTTTTCCGCGATCGTTTGCATCGCTTCGACAGCCCGGCCGACGGCGGCGCCGCTGGCTTCGGCATCCCTGGCCGATTGCCCTGCGATCTTCTCGGTCTGGTTGGCGTTGTCGGCGTTCTGCTTCACATTGGAGGCCATCTCCTCCATCGAGGAGGAGGCTTCTTCAGCCGAAGACGCCTGCTCGGTCGCGCCCTGCGAGAGCTGTTCGGCGCTGGCGGAAAGCTCCTGGCTTCCAGCCGAGACGTTCTGCGCCGCGGTCAGGGCTTCCGACACGATCTGCCGGAGCTTTTCGACCATCACGTTCAGCGACTTGACGAGATCGCCGATCTCGTCGTCGCTGGCATTGGGAATGGTCTTGCTGAGATCGCCGTCGGCGACTGCGCCTGCAAGACCGACCGCACGTCCCAGCGAACGGCTGATGCTGAACGAGATCCAGATCGCTGCGCCGAGCCCGACGACAAGCGACGCGATAACCAGGCTTGCCAATATGACGGTCGCGCGGCGGCCTTCTTCCTTGGCCTGCTCGGCCTGCGCCGCCATGGCCTTCTTCGCGTAGCCGATATAGGCGTCGGCCGCCTCCATGGACTCGGCAACCGCCTGGCGGACAACGGTCATCGATCGCTCGGCGGCCTTGGCCTTGTCGGTTCTTGCGAGCTTGAGCGTCTCGTCCTGCAGCGAATTGACTTTGGCATAGGCGGTGGAGAAGCTCTCGATCAGCCGTTTGCCTTCGTCGCTCGCGGTGGCGTGAATCTCATCCTTGAGCTTCAACGTGGATCCGCGAACCTTGTCGATGTCGGCCAGAAACCGGTCCATATCGCCTTCGGGCACCAGGATCGCGTTCTTCTCGGCCCGGACCTGAAACAGCACGTCCTTTTCAAGCTCGGCTGCCTTTTCCATCCGGCCGGCGCGGGCGACAAGACTATCCGTCGTCGCCGCCATGTCGGTGAGCTTCATATAAGCCACGGCGCCGCTCACCGCGGACAGCAGGATGATCGCGCCGAAGGCACAGGCCAACTTCGCCTTGACAGTAAATCTCATTTTCAGCCCCTCAAGTCTCGCCCCGAGACTTCCTCAATTCAGGATACGTTCCATATTCGGTACGATGACGAACTCTTCACGCCACTTGGTGATGAAGCGGATGAACTCCGGCTTCCAATGCATGCCGACGCGCGGCGTCTGCTGCACGTCGGTCCGCGAGATCTCGGTAACCTCGTAGACTTTGTCAGCGGTGACGCCGACCAGCACCGGCTCGTTGTCGATGCCGACCTCGATCACGACGATCCGTGTCTCCGTGGAGGCTTCGGTCTGCGGCATCCCGAAACGGATGCGCAGGTCGGCCAGCGGAATGACATTGCCGCGCACATTGATGACGCTGGGCACGAACGAGCGCGAGCCGGCCACTTTCGTTGCGGGAACCGGATCGATGATCTCGCGCACCAGGCCTGCATCGAGCGCGAATTTCTCGTCGCCGAGCCCGATCATGACCACCTGCATCGAACCGTCCTGGACGGTTCCGGCGTCTTGCTGCCGATCTGTCGCCATCTATGCCGCCTCGCTCATCTGCTGCTTTTCCGCACGCGACTGCGCCAGCGCGACGAGCTGCACCACGTCGAGAATAAGCGCGGCGGTGCCGTCACCCAGGATGGTCGCGCCGGAAAAGATCGTGACATCGGAATGCAGCTTCGAAAGCGACTTGATGACGGTCTGATGATTGCCGATGATCTGGTCGGCAACCAGCCCGACGCGGGTCTCGCCGGTCGAGATGATGATCGTCTTCTGATGCTGTCCGGGCACACCCGGCACGTCGAGAATGTCGCGGAGCCGCAGGAAGGGCACGAGGTTGCCGCGCACGTTGAGGAAATTGCGGCCGCGCGAGCGCTCGTCGTCCGCCGTGAGTTCGACGCACTCTTCGACCGCCGGGAGCGGAATGATGTAGCTTCCCTCGCCGACCCGGATCAGCAATCCCTCGATGATCGCAAGCGTCAGCGGCAGGCGCAGCGTGACATTCGTTCCCTCGCCGGCTTTCGTCGACAAATCGATCGAGCCGCGCATGTTCTCGATGGTGCGCTTGACCACGTCCATGCCGACGCCGCGGCCGGACAGCGCCGAGATGGTCTGGGCGGTCGAGAACCCCGGATGGAACAGGAACTGGTGGATCTCATGATCCGACATCGCGGCACCGGGCGCGATCAGCCCCTGTTCTTCGGCCTTGGCGCGGATGCGCGCGGTGTTGAGGCCGCCGCCATTGTCCTTGACGGTGACGAGGACCTGCGCGCCGGAATGGACCGCCTGCAGCTCGATCCGTCCCTGCTCGGTCTTGCCGGACGCCGTGCGAGCCTCGGAATCCTCGATGCCGTGATCGATCGCATTGCGGATCAGGTGCACAAGCGGATCGGCGAGACATTCGATCATGGTCTTGTCGAGCTCGGTATCCTCGCCCGAGGTGACGAATTCGACCGGCTTGCCAAGGTCGCGGGACAGATCGTGGACCAGTCTTCGGAAGCGCCCAAATAGGGAGCCGATCGGCACCATCCGCGCGCCCATGGTGGTGTCGCGCAGGCTTCCCGCCAGCCGCTCGATCTCCTCCGCGATCATCTTGATCGAGAGATCGGAGCCGGCCGCGGCCAACTGGCTGAGCCGCGCCTGGGCGATGACGAGCTCACCGACCCGGTCCATCAACTCGTCGAGCCGTTCGGCCTGCACGCGGACCGTGGCGATGCCACGCTCTTCGGTGCGCTTCGGCTCCTCGCGCTTCCGCTCCGGCGACGTCGCCGGCTCCGCCGCAGCGGGGACCAGGGCAGCGGCCAGCACCGCAGCCGGGGCGGCCGGCTCAGCTTCCACCACCGGCAATGCGAGCGCCGGCGCCGCGCGCTCAACCTGCGCCAGCGGCACCAGCGTCAGCTTCATCTCGTCCTGCACGAACATGAAGACGTCGTCGATGGCGTCCTTGTCGCAACCGCTATGCAGCGTGACGTCCCATTTCAGGTAGCAGTCCTCGGGCTCCAGCTCGTCCAATAGCGGCACGCCATCGGTGACCGGCACGACGAAGCAGGGACCGAGCTTGCAGAGATCATCCAGGAGGTCGAGCGGATTGGAGCCGTTGCGGAGAATATGTGACTCGAATTCGAGGCGCAGTTGCCAGCCCGCCGGACGGCTCTCGCTTACCGGCCGGGCGTCGACGTTAGACTCGACCGGCAGGACCTGCTCGACAGGTGAAACGAAGCGCTTCAGATCATCCAGGATGGCGTCGCCGATGATCGAATCAGCGTCATCGGGCGCTTCGATCAGGGCACGGATATAGTCCTTCGCCGCCAGCGCGACCGCGATCAGCTCCTGCGTCGGCTTGATCTCGCCTTTGCGGACCAGTTCGAAGGCGGTCTCGAATTCATGGGTGAACGCGGCCACCTTGTCGAAGCCGAACATGGCGCCGGAGCCCTTGATGGTGTGCAGGGCCCGAAACGCCGAGTCGACCAGCTCGCGATCGTCGGGACGCAGGCCGAGATCCAGCAAGGCCCCTTCGAGGGTTTCGAAAAGCTCGCTCGCCTCCTGACGGAATATCTCCGTCGGGTCCATGCTGCTCATAACCGCACCAGCTTGTTGACCACCGCGAGCAATTGCTCAGGCTTGAAAGGCTTGGTGATCCATCCGGTGGCGCCGGCGCTCTTGGCTTCCTGCTTCACCGCGTCGTTGGACTCGGTGGTGAGGAAGACGATCGGCAGGCCGACCTGCGACGGCAGCTTGCGCAGGGCCCGTATCAGTTCGAGGCCGTTCATGACCGGCATGTTGAGGTCGGTGATCACGAGATCAAGCTTGCCCGCCTGCGCCTTCGCCAGGCCCTGCGCCCCGTCGCCGGCCTCGATCACGTTGTGGCCCGCCGGCTCGAGCACGACCTTGATCATCTGGCGGATGCTGGGCGAATCATCGACCGTCAGGACCGTAGCCATCACGCGCCATCCTTCTTGTGAAAATGTTGGTCGATCATCGCGTCGCTGGAGAAGCCTGCGCGGCGAAGGGTATTGCGGAGGCTTTGCGAGAACGCAGTCAGGACGACCGGGCGGCCCTGCGCCTTGCCGGTCTCCGCGGTGGAAAGCAAAAGCTGGATCGACGTGACGTCGGCCTTGTCGACGGCGGAGCAGTCGATCTCGAGCCGATCATTGCGGCTGAAGGCCTCGCGGATCGTTTCATAGACCTGACGGATCGACGCGATGCTGCAGTCCGGTGGCAATTGTAGCCACCGTTTGGGCTCCGTCACTTCAGCCATTCGCCGTCCCCCGCATTCCCAGTGATTCGCTTTAGCCGGAATGCGAATCTCTTTCGGCTGAAGTATCGGCAGAGATGGTGATTAAGATGTTAATCAAGCGCGATCTCGTTTCTGTGCGAGACGTCCGTACGAATACGGTGCCGAGGATTCGATGGGTAGCCTGGTACGATTTGCGCCTGCATTCACGCGCATCGAACAGGTTGTGCAATCGGCGATTGTCAGGCTTAGGTCGACGTTAAGAGCCCGCACAGTAGCTCTTGATCTCGTACAATCGACCGTCGCGTACCTGGACACCCGATGCTTACACAAGCGCTTCTCGTTGACGACAGTCGCTCTGTCCTCGACTTCCTCACGCGGCTCCTGGAAGCCGACGGCGCCGTTCAGGTCACGGCGTACACGGATCCGCTCCAGGCGATGACATCGGCGATGCAGCGCCAGTACGACATCGTGCTCGTGGACTATGAGATGCCGAGAATGGACGGCGTCACCTTCATCCGCGAACTCCGTGCACTCCAGAACTTCGGCAATATTCCGATCGTGATGATCACCTCGATACAGACGGACGAGGTGCGGATGAAGGCACTCGAGGCCGGCGCCACCGATTTCCTGCCGAAGCATCCGCAAACTCTGGAGACCAGGGTTCGGCTCAGAAATCTTATCCGGCTGGGCATTGCCGTTCGGCAACTGAACGACCGCGCTGCCGACCTCGTCCGGGACGTTGCCAGCGCCACGCAGAAGCTCCAGGAACGCGAGGAGGAGATCATTCTGCGTCTGGCGCTCGCCGTCGAGTACCGCGACAACGACACCGGCGAGCACACGCTTCGGGTAGCGAAATACAGCCGCATCATCGCCGAAGAACTCGGCCTGCCGTCGCGGCTCATCCGCGACATCTATCTTGCGGCACCCCTGCACGACGTCGGCAAGGTCGCGATACCCGACAGCATCCTGCTCAAGCCGGGCCGGCTGAACGCGGAGGAGATCGCGATCATGCGCACCCACGCCACGATCGGCGGACGCATCCTCGCCGACAGCCATTGCGAGTTGATCCAGCTTGGAGCCGAGATCGCTGCCGCTCATCACGAACGCTGGGACGGCGGCGGCTATCCCAACGGGCTCAGGGAAACCGACATTCCGATCGCGGCCCGCGTCGTCGCAGTCGCCGATGTCTTCGATGCGCTGACAATGAAGCGTCCCTACAAGGACCCGATGCCGCTTGCGGACGCACGCCGTTACCTCCAGGACAACAGGGCGCGCCAATTCGATCCCGCCTGCGTCGACGCCTTTCTTTCGCGCTGGAACGAAGTCGTGACGATTGCTACCGCGCAACATACAATGGCACCGTGGCAGGCCGAAATGCGCGCGCTTTCGACGGCCGTCTAGCTTCAACTGAAATCAAGCTGCTCGAGTGGGATGATTTTTTCCTCGAATCCCCATCCCGCTCTATCCTCTTGTTTGAGCATGATCTTTTCGCAAAACCGATATCCGCTTTTCCGGATCATGCTCCAGGTTGTGTAACGTCGTTGTGAGCGGGCAGCTCCCGTCTGCAACCTGCGCACGAATGTGCTCACGCGGCATTGAGAGAACGTGAGAAGACGCGCCCTTTAAACAGCCTGCCGTGATCCGCACTTCGGAGAGGGAGCCACGCTCCATTGGCTCCGCTTCCTGATGGAGAACACCTATGTCTGCAATCAAGTTCTTGTCGATAGCGCTGGTCGCTGCGGCGACGCTTGCGACTCCCGCGATGGCTCGCGAACACACCCGGCACGTCGCGCGTGCCAATGCCGTTGCGGCACCGGAGCAAGTCTATGTCGGCGGACCGGGCTGCGTTCCTGCCCCGCGGGTAGGCGCGTTTGCATCGCAGCCCTGGACCGACGGCAACGTTCCCTGTGAACCGGGCACCGGCTACGGCTATTACGGTTACGGCTCTTATTGATCCGGTCGCTTCGGAGCCACCGTCGAACGTTGGCCGTCACTGGCCGGAAAACGAGTGTCCTGTCGGTCAAGCTGACAGTCGAGACTGAAGAGGCCGGACCGCTTATGCGGTCCCGGCCGCTTTCTTTATTGATAGTATCGTAGATTCAAATCCCGCGATCCTGCGCATCCGCGCGTCCGTGGATTAGCGCTGCGCTATTGCCGCGCTCCGCGCAGCGGCTGCGCAAAGAAAAATCCCAAGCGATATCTCACTGCATTCCTAAAGACGAATTTAGTGGATGCGCCGTCGAACGCGCCTACGTTCAAGCCGTCGGAGAACCCGGTCGGCTCGTTCGGCTGGCGCATTCGATGCGGGGCGCTTCATTCACGGAGAGGAAGTGTCATGATGAGACGATTGACAGCGATCCTGGCGACAACCTTGCTTGCCTCAAGCTTATTTACCGCTGCAGCGGAGGCGCGCGGCGGTGGCGGCCATATGGGAGGGTTTGGCGGCGGAGCTCATTTTGGCGGCCTCGGCGCCGGCGCCCATGTCGGAGGTGGCGGTGTCCACGTCGGAGGAATTGGCGGCGGCGCGCATGTTGGCGGTGTCGGCAGCGGCATTCGCCCGGAAAGCTTCGGTGGTGGCGCCAATATCGGCGGCATGACAGGGCACGTTCGGGCAGACGGCCATACCAGCGCTTTCAGCCCGGGCCTCCATCATCACGCCCTTGGTCGCCTCCGTCTCGAGGAGGGCGACAGTCTCGGCTGTTCCGATTGGAACCTGCTGCATCCGGGCGAGCCGATGCCGCCGAGCTGCAGCTAAACCCGCCATGTCCCCAATCTGTCTCTGCTACGGAGAATGCAGATGAGATTCTCGCTGGCCGCTGCGATCCTTCTTCCCGCGTTGCTCACAGCGAATGCCGCTGTCGCGCAAGTGACTGGTATGGCGACCCCGACTCCGACGCTTGACGCAACCTCTCCGCTAGGCAGCGCGAGCTCGCCGGTCTCGCCAACGGGAATTCCGCTGGGCGCGACCGAGCTCTCATCCGCGGGAGTCAGTCCGCTCGCGGCTCCCGCGACGGGCACGATCGCCATTCCAAGCAGCGGCACGGTCTGCTCGACAGTTGGGACAGCGCCGACCCAGATGTTCGGATCGACCGCCACATTCGACGGCGCTGGAATGGCGGTCGGATCGACCGCGCCTGCAACCGCGGCCATGGCGGGCGATACGGCCGCAACACCGGGCATGTCGCCTGCGATATCGGCGACATCGGGCGTGTCGACGACGTCAGGCACGCTGGAGAGCTCGGGCATGGCGACAGCATCCGGCATCATCGACACGTCGGGAACGTCGGGGATGTGCGGTTCGGGCTCGACCAGCGTCATCGCATCATCGACGCCGTCATCGACCTCGCCCACGACAGTCGGCGGCGTCCAGCGAACCGGCATTCCCCTCGACTCGTCCGAGATCAGCAATCTCGGCGTCAGCTCGGGGGCGCCGGTGCCGACACCTGGCGTATCGCTGCTCCCGGGTGTCGTTGGACCGGTTGCAGCCTTGCCGACAGTGCCGACGGTTCTCGCTCCCGCTCCAACCGCCTCCACGATGGCGGGCAGCAGCGCCTGCTCAGGCTTCGTGACGGGGAGCGTCACGTCAAGCGCAGTTATTCCGGGTTGCTAACAACCTCTCAGCGAAGCCCAGACCATGAAAAAGAAGATCGTTGTCGGTGCCGTCATGCTGACCGCCGCAGTGGCGACCGGCGCTCTGCTCCACGCCATGCATGACTTCCCGTTCGAGACGGCGGTCGCCGCGCCGGCCCGGCCGTCCCCGGCGCCGATCGTCGCCGGAACGGTCAGCCAGCACGACGTGCCGATCTATCTGACCGGCGTCGGCACCGTGATCGCCTACAACACCGACGTGGTGCGCGCCCAGATCCAGGGCCAGATCTTCACCATCAACTTCACCGAAGGCCAGCATGTGCATGCCGGCGACCTGCTGGCGCAGATCGATCCGCGTCCCTATCAGGCGCTGATCGATCAGTATACCGGATCGCTCGAACGCGATCAGGCGCAGCTCGCCAACGCCAATGCCAACCTCGTCCGTTACAGCCAGTTGGGAGCCAAGGGCTGGGCGACGCCGCAACTGATCGAAACCCAGAAGGCGCAAGTCGGGCAGTTGGACGGCGCGATCACAACCGACAAGGCGCTGATCGAGGCCGCGAAAGTGCAGCTCAGCTTCACGCGCCTGACCTCACCGATCGACGGCGTGGTCGGGATCCGCCAGATCGACGTCGGCAATATCATAAGCCCGTCGAGCACGAACGGTCTGTGCGTCGTGACCCAGCTCGATCCGATTTCTCTGATCTTCACGCTTCCGGAGACGGTTCTGCCGCAAATCCAGAAGCAGCAGCAAATCACCAAGGCGCCGCTGACCGTCCTCGCCTATAACCAGGACGACACGATAGAGCTCGGTCAAGGCCAGCTCGGCCTCGTCAACAACGAGATCCTGCAGACCACGGGCTCGATCCAGCTCAAGGCCAATTTCTCCAACAAGGAGAACCGGCTCTGGCCGGGCGAGCTGGTCAACGCACGGCTGCTGCTCGACACACGACACAACGGCCTCACCGTGCCCGCGGCGGTGATCCAGCAAGGTCCGAACGGAGCCTATGCGTGGGTCGTCAATCCCGACAACACCGTATCGATCCGCCAGGTAAAGGTGGCGCAAATCAGCGACGGACAGGCGCTGGTCGATTCCGGGCTCTCGGCAAATGAGCGGGTGGTCCTCGACGGCCAATACAAGCTGCAGCCGGGTACACATGTCATCGCGCTCCATGGCAAGGCGGCCGAGGAAGCCGCCGCGCAGGACGCCATGCAGACGCCAATCCCATGAATATTTCCGCACCGTTCATCCGACGGCCGATCGCGACCGCCCTGCTCATGGTGGGGCTGCTGGTAGCCGGCCTGGTCGCCTATCCGCTGATGCCGGTGGCGGCGCTGCCGAACGTCAACTATCCCACGCTGACGGTGACCGCACAGTTGCCGGGCGCCGATCCGCAGACCATGGCGTCTTCCGTGGCATCGCCACTCGAGTTGCAGTTCGGCGAGATCCCCGGCCTCACCCAGATGACGTCGGCGAGTGCGCTGGGCTACACCCAGATCACGCTGCAGTTCGACCTGAGCCGCCAGATCGACGGCGCGGTGAGCGATACGCTCTCGGCCATCAATGCCGCTTCCCCGTATTTGCCGGCCGGCCTGCCGTATCCGCCGACGATCCGCAAGGTCAATCCCGCCGACACGCCGATCCTCGTGCTCGGCATCACCTCGGACAGTCTGCCGCTCACTACAGTGGACGCCTATTCCGAGAACATTCTGCTGCAGAAGATTTCGCAGATTTCCGGCGTCGGCCTGGTCGGCGTCGGCGGCCAGCAGAAAGCCTCCGTCCGCATCCAGGTCGACCCCGAGGCATTGGCCGCCCGCGGCATCAATCTCGAGGATCTGCGGACGGTGCTGGGCCAGGCCAATGTCGATCTGGCGAAGGGCACGCTCAACAGCCCGCGTCAGACCTACACGCTCAACACCAATGATCAACTGTTCAAGCCCGACCAATATGCCGATCTCGTCGTCGCCTATCGCAATGGATCTCCGGTCCGCATCCGCGACATCGGCCGCGCCATCAGCGCGCCGGAAAACGATCTGATCGCCGGCTGGTACAACAATCAGAGGGCGATCCTCCTGGCGATCCAGCGTCAGCCGGGCGCCAATGTCATCGACACGGTCGCGCGCATCAAGGCGATGATGCCGGTGCTGCAGGCCTCGATTCCTTCCGACATCAAGATCAACGTCATTTCCGACCGCACCGATACCATCCGCGCATCGATCGCAGACGTGCAGTTCACGCTGCTCCTGACGATCGGACTCGTCGTGATGGTGATCTTCATCTTCCTGCGCAGCTTCTGGGCGACCATCATTCCGGCCGTCACCGTGCCGCTGTCGCTGGTCGGCACTTTCGCGATCCTCTACGAAATGGGCTACAGCCTCGACAATTTGTCGCTGATGGCCCTGTCGATTGCGGTCGGTTTCGTGGTCGACGACGCCGTCGTCGAGATCGAGAATATCACGCGGCACATCGAGGAAGGCCTGTCGCCCTATGACGCGGCGATGAAAGGATCCGGCGAGATCGGCTTCACCGTCATGGCGATCACGTTCTCGCTTATCGCGGTGTTCATTCCCCTGTTCCTGATGAGCGGCTATGTCGGACTGTTGTTTCGCGAGTTCGCGATGACGGTGAGCGTGGCGCTCGTTCTCTCGCTGGTGATCTCGCGCACGCTCACGCCGATGATGTGCGCATACCTGCTCAAACCCGAGAGAGAATCGCACGGCCGGCTCTACCGATTGTCCGAACGCGGATTCGATGCGCTGCTCAATCTCTATGAGGCCGGTCTCAGGATCGTGCTGCGTCACCGCTTCATCACGCTGATGGTGATGCTCGGCACCATCGCGCTGACCGGTTATCTTTACGTCATCATTCCCAAGGGCTTCTTCCCGGAGCAAGATACCGGGCTGATCCTCGGTCAGTCGGAAGCGTCGCAGGATATCTCCTTCCAGGCGATGGCCCAGCGCCAGCAAGCCCTGCTCGACGTCATCATGCGCGACCCGGCCGTCGCCTCATTCGGGGCCGCGGTGGGCGCCGGCGGCGGTGTCTACACGGTCAATGACGGGCGCGTCTACATCCAGCTCAAGCCTGCCGACCAGCGCGATCCGATCGACAAGGTGATCACGCGGCTGCGGACCAGCCTCGCAAAGATCCAGGGCATTACGCTGTACATGCAGCCTGCCCAGGACATCACGATCGGGGCCCGGCTGAACAAGACGCAATTCCAGTACACGATGAACGATGCCGATCCGGGCGAGCTAACCCGTTGGGCGGCGCTGTTCCTCGACAAGATCAAGACGATCCCGTCGATTACCGATGTCACCACCGACCAGCTCAATGCCGGGCCGCTGCTCGACATCACCATCAAGCGCGAAGTCGCATCGAGCTACGGTATCCTGCCCTTCACGATCGACAACACGCTGGACGATGCTTTCGGTCAACGCATCGTTTCGACGATCTACACCACGCTGCAGCAATACCATGTCGTCATGGAGGTCAATCCGAAGTTCCAGTACTCGCCCGATGCACTTAACGGCATCTATGTGAAATCTTCGAGCGGGCAGCAGGTGCCGTTGTCGACGCTGGTCGATTCGGTCGTGAAGGTCTCGCCGCTCGTCGTCAATCACCAGGGGCAGTTCCCGTCGGTGACGATCTCGTTCAACCTTGCGCCGGGTGCCGCGATCGGCCAGGCCGTGAGCGCGATCGACGCGGTAAAGAAAGAGTTGAATCCGCCGCTCTCGCTGCAGACCAGCTTCCAGGGCAACGCCCAGGCCTTCGGCGCCTCGCTGTCGAGCACGCCGATCCTGATCCTGGCCTCGCTGTTCGTGATCTACCTGATCCTCGGCATCCTCTATGAAAGCACGATCCATCCGATCACCATCATCTCGACCCTGCCATCGGCCGGCGTCGGCGCGCTGCTGTTGCTGATGGCGGCCCATTTCGATCTGACCGTGATCGCGATCGTCGGCCTCATCCTGCTGATCGGCATCGTCAAGAAGAACGGCATCATGCTGGTCGACTTCGCGATACACGCCGAACACAACGAAGGGCTCAGCACGGAAGAAGCGATCTACCAGGCCTGCATCAAGCGGTTCAGGCCGATCCTGATGACCACGATGGCGGCAATGCTCGGCGCCGTGCCGATGATGGTGGGCACGGGCGCGGGCTCGGAGATCAGGCAGCCGCTCGGCTATGCCATTGTCGGCGGCCTCGCCGTGTCGCAGATCCTCACGCTGTACACGACGCCGGTGGTCTATCTCTATCTCGACCGGCTGCAGATCTGGCTGTTCGGCGAGAAGGAGGCGGCAACCTCGTCCGTCCATCCCCAGGCAACGCCGGCCGAATGAGAGGAATCCGGCCGCCGCTATGCGCGTCTGCTGCAACGCGACCAAACTCCCGACTTTGTGAATTCGCATCGTGCACCGCGCACCTACATAATTGTTTGAAACCATGAGTTGCGGAGTTGAGTATGCCGAGCAAGGAATTTTCGAGCCCAGCGCAGACCTTGCGCCGGGTGGCGGAAAGCGTGAGCGACCAGGCGGTCGCCGATCGTCTCAAGGTTCTTGCCGAGAGCTATGAGCGGCGGGCCGAAATGGCGTCGCACGCCGATCCGGCCAAGAATTAGGCTGAGGCCGCCGATTGCCGCCGAGCGCGCGGAACCATCGGACTTTGTTGAGCCGCCCTACCGAATGTTAATGGGCTTTCTGGCCCTTAATCGTTCAATATGTCGACCTGGAAATGTTGCAGGAACCGGGCTGCGGCGATATGCGCCCCACACGGGTTCGTTCATGCGCTTTCGCAGGTGACCCATGGATCAGCAGCTAAGGAAGTCGACGCCACCCCCTTCGATTGCGCCTGGGAAAAAAATCATGCGCCCGGCTCGCGGGCGCATTGGGTTCGCGATCGCCGTTATCCTCCTGCTGGGTGCCGGCATCGTCTGGTGGACGAAGCCGGCAGGCACCCCACAGGAAACAGCCGGCCGGCGAACCGCCCCGCCGATGTCTGTTGTCGCCGAGACTGTCGGCAAGGGTGATATCGGGATCAACCTCAATGGGCTCGGCACCGTCTCTTCACTCGCCACCGTCACGATCAGAAGCCAGATCAGCGGATATCTGACCCGCATCGCGTTCAAGGAAGGCGATGAGGTCAAGAAGGGTGATCTCATCGCGGAGATCGACTCCCGCCCGTTCGAGGCGGCGCTTGCCCAGGCCAAGGGGCAGCTTGCGCGCGACCAAGCCATGTTGAAGGGCGCCCAGGTCGATCTTGCCCGCTACCAGGGCCTGGCGAAGCAGAACGCCGTGCCGCATCAGCAGCTCGACACACAGATAGCCCTGGTCGCTCAGGACGAAGGCACGGTCGAAGCGGACCGCGCCTCGGTGCAGGCCGCCGAAGTGAACCTGCGCTATTGCCACATCCTGTCGCCGCTGGATGGGCGCGTCGGATTGCGGCAGGTCGATCAGGGCAACTACGTTACCCCTGGTGATGCCACCGGCATCGTGGTGATCACGCAACTGCAGCCGATCAGCGTCCTGTTCACACTCCCGGAGGACCAGCTTCAGGCGATCGCCAGGCGGCTCCGCGAGGGGGCGGTGCTGCCGGCTGCGGCCTACGATCGGAGCGGCACCAACAAACTCGCCAGCGGGGCGCTGCAGACCTTCGACAGCCAGATCGATCCGACCACCGGCACGATCAAGCTGCGCGCGCAATTCTCGAACGAAGCGCGGACGCTGTATCCCAATCAGTTCGTCAACGTACGTCTCTTGCTGGACACCCACAAGGACGTGACGACGATGTCGACGGCCGGCATCCAGCGCGGCACGCCCGGCACCTTCGTCTATCTCGTCAACAGCGACAGCACGGTCTCGGTGCGCCCCGTCAAGCTTGGCGTCACTGACGGCGACCGGGTCGAGGTTCAGTCCGGGCTTTCCCCCGGCGACCGCATCGTGATCGATGGCGCCGACAAGCTGCGGGAAGGCGCCAGGATCGTCATTCGACCTCCGACGGGAGCGGGCGAGTCGGCCGCTGCGGCCAAGCCGACAGATTCAAAAGCGGTGGGCGGCAACGGGCAGCGCTCCGGAAACGGGCACCAATGAACCCGTCCCGACCATTCATCCAGAGACCGGTGGCGACAACGCTGCTGATGATCGCCATCATGCTGTCGGGGATGCTGGCGTTCCGCTTCCTGCCCGTCGCCGCCCTGCCCGAGGTCGATTACCCGACGATCCAGGTCCAGACCTTCTATCCCGGCGCCAGTCCCGACGTGATGACGTCGTCCGTCACGGCGCCACTGGAGGTGCAGTTCGGCCAGATGCCGAACCTCAGCCAGATGAGTTCGGTCAGTTCGGCCGGTGCCTCCGTCATCACGCTGCAGTTCGGATTGACGATCTCGCTCGATGTCGCCGAGCAGGAGGTGCAGGCCGCCATCAATGCCGCCGGCAATCTGCTGCCGTCAGATCTTCCGGCGCCGCCGATCTATGCCAAGGTCAATCCGGCCGATGCCCCGATCCTGACCCTTGGCCTGACGTCGAAGACCATGCCGCTGACGCAGGTCCAGGATTTCGTCTACACGCGCCTGGCGCAGAAGATCTCGCAGTTTCCGGGAGTAGGCCTCGTCAGCATCAGCGGCGGCCAGCGGCCGGCGGTCCGCGTCCGCGCCGACATTCGCAAGCTCGCGGCCTATGGCCTCAATATCGACGACCTGCGCACCACCCTCGGCAATGCCAACGTCAACACGCCCAAGGGCAATTTTGACGGCGCGATGCGGTCCTACACCATCAACGCCAACGACCAGATCCGCGGTGCCGGTGGCTACAAATCCCTGATCGTGGCCTACAAGAACGGCTCCCCGGTCCGTCTCAGCGACATCGGCGACGTCATCGACGGCGCCGAGAACGACAAGCTCGGCGCCTGGATGAATACGACGCCCGCGATCATCCTCAACATCCAACGCCAGCCTGGGGCCAACGTCATCTCGGTGGTCGAAGGGATCAAGGCGGTGTTGCCGCAGTTGCAGGCGGCCTTGCCCGCCAGCATCGACCTGAACATCCTGACCGACCGCACCGTGACCATCCGTGCCTCGGTCAGGGACGTGGAATACGAGCTCTCGCTCGCAGTCGTGCTGGTCGTGCTGGTGATCTTCGTGTTCCTGCGCAGTCCGCGCGCGACGCTGATCCCAAGCCTCTCCGTGCCGCTCTCGCTGGTCGGCACCCTGGGAGCCATGTACCTGTTCGGCTTCAGCCTCAACAATCTGTCCCTGATGGCGCTCACGATCGCGACCGGCTTCGTGGTCGACGACGCGATCGTCGTCATCGAGAACATCTCCCGCTACATCGAGGAAGGCGAAGCGCCGCTGCAGGCTGCGCTCCGCGGCTCCGAGCAGATCGGCTTCACGATCATCTCGCTGACGGTGTCGCTGATCGCGGTGCTGATTCCGCTGCTGTTCATGGGTGACGTGGTCGGCCGCCTGTTCCGCGAGTTCGCCATCACGCTGTCGGTCACCATCCTGATCTCCGCCGTGGTGTCCTTGACGCTTGTGCCTATGGCCTGCGCCAAACTGAAGGCGGAAGGCGAGGCGCATGAGAACATGCTCCAGCGTCTGAGCCGCGAAGGCTTCGATCACGTCATCGCGATCTATGCCCGGATGCTGAACTGGGTGCTGGACCACCAGACCCTGGTGCTGCTGGTGGCGCTCGCCACCTTCGGCCTGACCGCCCTGCTCTATGTCGCCATCCCCAAGGGATTCTTTCCGCTGCAGGATACCGGCGTCATCCAGGCGATTTCGGAAGCGCCGCAATCGGTCTCATACGCCGCGATGGCCGAGCGGCAGCAGCAACTGGCCGACGTCATCCTCCGCGATCCCGACGTCGAGAGTCTCTCTTCCTTCATCGGCGTCGACGGCACCAACACCACGCTCAACAGCGGCCGCATCCTGATCAACTTAAAGCCGCATAATCAGCGGAAGTCCGATATCGCGACCGTCATGCGCCGTCTCAAGGACAGCACGGCATCGCTGACCGGCGTCACGCTCTATATGCAGCCGGTGCAGGATCTGACCATCGAAGGCACCGTCAGCAAGGCGCAATATCAGTTCATCCTGCAGGATGCCGATCCGGCCCAGCTCGCCGAATGGGCTCCGAAGCTCGTCGACAGATTGCGGCGGCTTCCCGCGTTCACCGATGTCTCGACCGATATTTCCACCAAGGGACTTGCAGTCTTTGTCGACATCGACCGCGAGCAGGCAGCGCGGTTCGGGATCACGCCCGCGACCGTCGACAATGCGCTCTATGACTCCTTCGGCCAACGCATCGTCTCGACGGTGTTCACCAATTCAAACCAGTACCGGGTGATCCTGGAAGCCGATCCGACGCTGCAGACCTCCCTGCAATCGCTGTCGTCGATCTACCTGCCCTCCTCGGTCGGAGGCGCGCCGGTGCCGTTGCCGGTGCTCGCCAAGATCCACGAGGACATCGCGCCGCTCCAGGTTTCGCATCTCGGCCAGTTCCCCTCGGCCACCATATCGTTCAACCTGGCGCCCGATGCCTCGCTCGGAGAGGCGGTCGCCGCCGTCAAGCAGGCGCAGATCGATATCGGCCAGCCGCTCGGCATCATCACGAGCTTCCAGGGTGCGGCGCTCGCCTTTCAATCCTCGCTCTCGAACCAACTGTTCCTGATCCTGGCCGCGATCGTCACGGTCTATATCGTGCTGGGCGTGCTCTATGAGAGCTTCATCCACCCGCTGACGATTCTCTCGACGCTGCCTTCAGCCGGGATCGGCGCATTGCTCGCGTTGATGATGGCGGGGCAGGACCTGACGATCGTCGCGATCATCGGCATCATCCTGCTGATCGGCATCGTCAAGAAGAACGCGATCATGATGATCGACTTCGCGCTCGATGCCGAACGCAACGAAGGCAGGTCGCCGCGCGAGGCGATCTACCAGGCCTGCCTGCTGCGATTCCGGCCGATCATCATGACCACCATGGCCGCGGTGCTCGGTGCGCTGCCGCTGATGCTCGGAACCGGCGCCGGATCGGAACTCAGGCATCCGCTCGGCATTTCCATCGTCGGCGGCCTTCTGGTCAGCCAGTTGCTCACCTTGTTCACGACGCCCGTGATCTATCTGTGGTTCGACCGCCTCGCCGTGCGGCTTGCCGGAGGGCCCGGCGGTGCCCGCGAAACACGCGGAGCCCACTGAGCCATGGACCCGGCAACGCCCTTCATCCGCCGGCCGGTCGCGACCACGCTCTTGACCTTCGGGCTTGCGGCGGCGGGCATGGTGGCGTTCTTCAAGCTACCGGTCTCGCCGCTGCCGCAGGTCGACTTCCCGACCATCGCGGTGCAGGCGACGCTACCGGGCGCGAGCCCCGAGGATGTCGCGACCACGGTCGCAAGCCCGCTCGAGCGCCATCTCGGCCAGATCGCCGACGTCACCGAGATGACCTCGCAAAGCACAGTGGGCTCGACGCGCATCACCCTGCAGTTCGGGCTGAACCGCGACATCAACGGCGCGGCGCGCGACGTGCAGGCCGCGATCAACGCCGCCCGCGCCGACCTTCCGACCAGCCTGCGCAGCAATCCGACCTACCGCAAGGTCAACCCCGCCGACGCGCCGATCCTGATCCTGACGCTGACCTCCGACACGCTCACGCGCGGCGACCTCTATGACGCCGCCTCCACCGTGCTGGCGCAAAAGCTTTCGCAGGTCGAAGGGATCGGCGAGGTCGTGGTCGGTGGCAGCTCGCTGCCTGCGGTGCGCGTCGACCTCGTTCCGCAGGCGCTCTACAAATACGGCATCGGGCTCGAGGACGTGCGCGCCGCGCTCGCCAGCGCCAATGCGCACAGCCCCAAGGGTGGGATCGACGTCGGCGAGCGGCGCTACCAGATCTACGCCAACGACCAGGCCAACAAGGCCGACGACTACAAGTCAATGGTCATCGCCTATCGCAATGGCGCGGCCGTGCATCTTTCCGATGTCGGGGAGGTCACCGATTCCGTAGAGAATTTGCGCAATGCCGGCCTCGCCAACGGCAAGCCCGCCGTCCTGATCATCCTGTACCGGCAGCCGAATGCCAACATCATCAGCACGGTCGATCTGGTCAAGGCGCTGATGCCCCAGCTCAGGGCCTCGGTCTCGCCCGCGATCGACATCGGTCTGGCGGTCGACCGCTCGACCACCATCCGCACCTCGCTGCATGACGTCGAGCGGACCCTGGTCCTTGCCGTGCTGCTGGTGATCCTCGTGGTGTTCTCGTTCCTGCGCAACGCCCGTGCGACGCTGATCCCAGTGGTCGCGGTCTCGGTGTCGCTGGTCGCAACTTTCGGCGTCATGTATCTCGTCGGCTACAGCCTCGACAATCTGTCGCTGATGGCGCTGACGGTGGCGACCGGCTTTGTCGTCGACGACGCCATCGTCGTGCTCGAAAACGTTACCCGCTATATCGAGCACGGGATGTCGCCGTTTGAGGCGGCGCTGAAGGGCGCGGGCGAGGTCGGCTTCACCGTGCTTTCGATGAGCATCTCGCTGATCGCGGTGTTCATCCCGATCCTGCTGATGGGCGGCATCGTCGGCCGGCTGTTCCGCGAATTCGCGATGACGATCTCGATCTCCATCCTGATCTCGCTTGCGGTCTCGCTCGCGACCACGCCGATGATGTGCTCGGTGCTGCTGCGCCGGGAAAGCAACCGGGCACACGGCTGGCTCTATCGCGCCAGCGAGCGCTTTTTCGAAGCGATGCTCAGCTTCTATCGGCGGACGCTCTCGGCCGCACTCGCGCACCCGAGATCCGTGATGCTGATCCTTGCCGCGGTGCTGGGGCTCAACTTCTATCTCTACGGCGTGATCCCCAAGGGCTTCTTCCCCCAGCAAGACACCGGACGGCTGGTCGGCTCGATCCAGGCGGACCAGAGCATTTCGTTCCAGTTGATGCAGCAGAAGCTGACGCAGTTCGTCACCATCATCAAGCACGATCCCGCGGTGGAGGCCGTCGTCGGATTCACCGGCAGCAACCAGACCAATTCCGGTTTCGTTTTCGTCTCGCTGCGCCCGCTCGACCAGCGCAAAGTCGGCGCCGACCAGGTGATCGCGCGGCTACGGCGCGAGCTCGCCACTGTGCCCGGGGCGACCCTGTTCCTGCAGTCGGTGCAGGACATCCGCGTCGGGGGACGGGTATCCAGCGCGCAGTACCAGTACACGCTGCAAAGCCCGACGCTGGAAGAGCTCAACGAATGGACGCCGAAGATCACGGCGGCGCTGCAGCGCGAGTCCAATCTCGCCGACGTCAACAGCGACCAGCAGGACAAGGGGCTCGAATCCAACCTGGTCATCGATCGCGACGCCGCGGCGCGGCTCGGAATCACCGTCAGCCAGATCGACAACACGCTCTATGACGCGTTCGGCCAGCGCCAGGTCTCGACCATCTATGTCGCGCGCAACCAGTATCACGTGATCATGGAGGTGGCGCCGTCCTACTGGCAGAATCCGGAGACGCTCAAGGACGTCTATATCAGCACCTCGGGCGGCTCGGTCGGCGGCTCGCAGGCGACCAACGCGGTGGCGGGAACGGTGGTGGCGCCTGGAATATCAAGCGCGGCCAACTCGGCCAACGCACAGGCCGCACGCAATCTTGCAACCAATTCGATCGGGTCGACCGGCAAAGGTGTGGCCTCGACCGGCGCGGCGGTCAGCACCAGCAGCGAAACGATGATCCCGCTTTCAGCGGTCGCGCATTTCGGTCGGGGCGCAACGCCGCTCTCCGTCAACCATCAGGGACTTCTCGTCGCCAACACGATCTCCTTCAACCTGCCTCCCAACGTGTCACTCGGCAGCGCCGTCAGCACCATCGAGGCCACCATGAACCGGATCGGCGTGCCCGCGACGATCCGCGGCACCTTCCAGGGCACGGCAAAGGTCTTCCAGGATTCGCTCAGCAATCAGCCGCTGCTCATCCTGGCCGCTTTGGTGACGATCTATATCGTGCTCGGCGTGCTCTATGAGAGCTACATCCATCCCCTGACCATCCTCTCGACGCTGCCGTCGGCCGGCGTGGGCGCGCTGCTGGCCCTGATCGCGTTCCGCACCGAGTTCAGCATCATGGCGCTGATCGGCGTGATCCTGCTGATCGGCATCGTCAAGAAGAACGCGATCATGATGATCGACTTTGCGCTTGACGCCGAACGCAAGCGCGGCCTCGATCCGCTCGAGGCCATTCGCGAAGCCTGCCTGCTCCGGTTCCGCCCGATCATGATGACGACCATGGCCGCACTGCTCGGCGCGGTGCCGCTTGCCATCGGAATGGGCGAGGGCGGCGAATTACGCCAGCCGCTCGGCATTGCCATCGTGGGCGGCCTCATCCTCAGCCAGATGCTGACACTTTATTCGACACCTGTGATCTATTTGTATCTGGACAGGTTCCGGCTCTGGGGCCAACGTCGAAGGGGCAATGCGCCTCCCAACCTGCCAAAGTCCTCACTGCAGCCAGGCGAGTGAGATGTCGAAATCCCCGGTGGTACGCGTCCGACACCGAAGTCTGGCCCGGGCGATTTTGCCGTGGGGGGACGGTCGCATCCGCGCGATGTCCGCTTTGATCGCACTCGCGCTCGGCCCCGGCTTGTCCGGCTGCATCCTGGGATCGGAACGGCCCGAGCTCAATCTCGAAGTGCCGGAGAAATATCGCGCGGCAAGTTCGGCGAGTCCCGATGCCGCGGTCCCGGTCCTGGACTGGTGGCGCGGCTTCGGCTCCGGCGAACTGACGTCGCTGATGGACGCGGCGCAGATCAGCAATCTCGACGTTGCAGTTGCGGTCGCCCAGGTCGTGCAGGCCGACGCCCAGGTGGGCGTGGCGGGTTCGCCGCTATTGCCGTCGCTAACCGGAGCAGCCAGCGCCGAGCGCGCGCATTTCGGCTCCACAAGCAGCGCCAGCAGCAGCAACCTTGGCGGGGGCGTCACCGGGACCGGAGGCGGACGCGGCGGCGGAAGTTCGAACTTCTCGCAATTCAGCACCAGCCTGACTGCGAGCTACATGCTCGACTTCTGGGGCAAGAACCAGGCAGCCCTCCTTGCAGCGGAAGAAAGCGCGACGGCATCGAGATATAATCGCGAGGTGGTCACGCTGACCGCGATCGTCACGGTGGCCAACACGTACTTCCAGATTCTAGCGGCGCAGGACGAGTTGCGGGTGACGCGCCAGAACCTCGCAGCGGCCGAGCGAATCCTTGCGCTGATCAAGACGCAGTTCGCCGGCGGAACGGCCTCGCAGCTCGACGTTTCGCAACAGGAGGCGCTGGCAGGAACGCAGCGGGCGGCGATTCCGCCTCTCGAAGTCACCATCGGTCAGAACATTGCCGCGCTCGCGGTGCTTGTTGGACGAGCACCGGCGAACTTCACGGTGCGGGGCGGATCCACCAGCCGCATCAAGGTGCCTCGGGTGACCCCCGGCCTGCCATCGGAACTGCTTTACCAACGGCCGGACATCCGCCAGGCAGAGGCGCTGCTTGCGGCATCGAACTTCAGCGTCGAGCAGGCTCGCGCGGCATTCTTTCCGCAGATCCAGCTCACCGGCACCGGCGGATTCCAGAGCAGCGCGCTGGCCTCGCTGTTCACGCCAGGGGCGGCGTTCTCCACCCTTACGGCCAGCCTCGCGCAACCGATTTTCGACGGCTTCTTGCTCGAGAGCCAGTTGAAGCAGGCGAAGGGCGTGCAGCTTCAGAACCTGCAGGCCTATCGCAAGGCGGTTCTGTCGGCATTCTCCGATGTCGAGAAGGCGCTCATTGCGTTGCAAAAGTTCACGCTGCAGGAGCGGCTGCAAGCGCAGGTCGTTGCGAGCTCACAAACGGCGTTCGATGTGGCGGAGAAGCAATTGCGGGGCGGGACGATCAATCTGATTACGGTCCTGCAGGCCGAACAGACGCTCTTCACCGCGGAAATTACGCTGGTTCAGGTGCGGCTCTCGAAATTGTTGGCGGCAAGCAGTCTGTTTCAGGCGCTCGGCGGCGGCTGGACGCCGGCCGGGACGTTGGTCTCGCTACAATGATGTCCGCCTTCGCCGCATTGGTTTGCGTTTGCCGTGCCGCAAATGGGTGTATCGGATGAAGAAAACCGGCTTGCTTGTGATGGCGCTCGCTCTGGCAGCACTCGAAGCAGCGTCAGCGGCTGCACAGCAAAGCGCGCCCTCGCTTCGGTTTGGGATGAAGCTCGATGAGGTCGCTGGCACGCTCGGCGTGCCCTTGACCTATGTGCGAGGGCGCCGCGGCAGCGAACTCTATCTGGCGCTGCCCAATGTCAAGGGAAGCGCATTCGCGAGCCGAAGCGACGGGCTCTATCTGCAGTTTCGCAACGGAAAGCTTGCGGGTTGGAAGGGCGACTGGGGCACGATCCGGCCATAAGGAAAGCCAATGGGTAGATTGAAGATCGTAATTTGCGCGGCGATCCTGGCAGCGATCCCTATCTCGCCGGGATCGGCGACCGAGTTTGGGTATCGCGTCATACGATACGGCCAGACGAGCGGCTGGTTCTATGACAACCGCAATGATAATCGCGACTTCCCGACCAATGGCGTGTTTCCGGGCAATTTTGCCGCGCAGCCTAATGTTGCGTGGATCGGCGCCGCAGGCTTTCTCGAGAGCACGCCTCAGCGCTCGGCTTCTCCTTATCCATCGCAAGTCGTGTTCGGCACCGTTAGCCGCAGCAGACGATCGAAGAAGTGATCTCGACGTCACTTCAGCTATCGATCAAGCGATCGATGTAACGCCGTCTCGCGCCACTTCAACGACGCGCGAGGTTCGCGCGTCGTTACCTTGGGCTTTCAAGCAAAGCCCGATCAACTACGGCTTTCACTTAGTTGTAACCGCTGGTGCCGGGCGACGAGCCACCGAATTGAGAATCGCCGGTACCGCTCAACGTGGTCGGACCATCCGGATCTCCGTTCGGATTGCCGTAGTTCGGATGCAAGACAACCGGCGGAGCGGCCTCTCTATATATAGGATAGCTCCTGACCATCGGTTCATGACGCGCCGTATTGGCAAAGGCGTATGTGCTTGAGAGCATGGACGCAGCGACCAATGCTACCATTGCGACTTTCATGGCTTTGTCCTTTCGAGTGGTGACATAAAGAACGTTACACAGAGAAAGGTGGGGCTCTTTCTCGTCGCTCCCACTAAATTCGCGTTTAGGAACGCGGCACAACCGGCACAAGAAATCTCTGGCTACTGAAAGCGTTTCGCTCGCGTTTCGCTGCTTCGTGATGATAGTCGCGCCACGTATCCTGTTGGCGATCTCTCACGTTCCCGCCGTCAACCCGAGTTGAGGAATCGTAAAGCAGAATTTAGTGGGATGCGCGCGCAGGCCGCTTAGATCTTGAATCGAAAGCTCCGAGCATTCGGACAACCCCAATACGAGAAACTCGTATTTGACGGCGCGCACCGCCTAGCGGTGCGCCATGCGGACCTGCGCGCCCCGATCGAGCTTTCGTATCGATCGATGGAGAATTTCGATGACCTCACTCAAGATCCTCGCGGCCGCCGTGCTGCTATCGGCAACAGCCGCAACGCCAGTATTCGCTCAGGCGGCCATCCAGGAGCCCGGACTGTACGCGTTCTATCATCCCAATGCAGACATTCTGAACGGCGGCGCGCCGACGCCCGCGGCCAGACTGGAGTCAGAGCCGCCTTCTGCTCTGCAATACTATAACGAAGAGGCCAGCGGCATCGACACCTGCGCGCAGCGCCACCGCTCGTACAATCCCGCGACCGGCACATTCCTTGGCCGCGACGGTCATCGCTATCGGTGCGAGTGATGACCCTCTTCTGCTTCTGCGGTCTGAAACCAGGAGCCGCTGTGCGATTGTAATGCCCATCAATTGGCGGTAGACAAGTATGCTCCTTGCCCGAAGAGGCTGTCCCCGTGTGATGTAGAGGTCCGGCCTGCGCCGTTCCTTCGCCCAAGCGGATACCCGAAAATTCGAGACTGGCTTGGGTTGGGGCGTTGGAGGAAACCTTAGGAGAGGGACATGGCGCGCAACATTCTGATCCTGGGAGCCTCGTACGGCTCATTGCTCGCGACGAAGCTGCTGATGGCCGGTCACAACGTGACGCTGGTTTGTCGGAAGAAGACGGCAGAGCTCATCAATCGCGACGGTACCGAGGTTCGCATCAAGCTGCGTGACGAGCCGACGCACCGGTCGATCTTCTCGCGCGATCTACCCGGGACCTTGGACGCGGCACCGCCCGCAGACGTCGACCTCTCCCGTTACGATCTGGTTGGCCTTGCCATGCAGGAGCCGCAATACACCAACCATACGATCCGGGTTCTGATGATCAAAATCGCCGAGGCGAAGCTGCCTTGCCTTTCGATCATGAACATGCCGCCGTTGCCCTATCTCAAACGGATTCCGGCGCTGGCGGACATGGATCTCGAAGAGGCCTACACCAATGCCCAGGTGTGGGAACGCTTCAAGCCGGGACTCGTGTCGCTCTGCTCGCCTGATCCGCAGGCCTTCCGCCCACCGGACGAGGCGGCGAATGTCCTTCACGTCGGACTGCCGACAAACTTCAAGGCAGCGGCATTTGCGGATGAGACGCATAACCGGCTGCTTCGCGAGCTGGAGGCGGACATCGACGCGGTGAAGCTGGATGGCCAGGACGTTCCGGTGAAGCTCAAAGTGTTCAACTCGCTGTTCGTCCCGCTGGCCAAATGGTCGATGCTGTTGACCGGCAATTACCGCTGCATCACGCCGCAGGAGCCGCAATCGATCCGCGACGCGGTGCACGCCGATCTGAAGCGCTCGCAGTCGATCTACGAGCATGTCGATGCAATAGCCCGGCGTCTGGGAGCCGACCCGAAGGATCAGGTGCCGTTCGAGAAATACGCCAAAGCGGCGGAAAGCCTTCTCAAGCCCTCATCGGCGGCGCGCGCGGTGGCGAGCGGAGCGCCCTTCATCGAGCGGGTCGACCTGCTCGTGAAGCTGATTTCGCATCAGCTTGGCGCGCCCAATGCCGAGATCGATCGTACGGTCCAGATCGTAGATCAGAAGCTGAATGAGAAGATCGTGGAGGGCGGATCCAGCGCGCTGTGACGTGCTGCTCCGTGCGATCCAGAAATCTTTCCGTTTCGCGGTCAACTATCTTCACGGCCACTACAGCATCGAGAACGACCGCGAGGCCTTCGCGCGCGGCGGCATCACTGTGTGTTCACGCTGGGACTGCTTGAAACCGCGCGGCCATTCCGCGCCCTCAAGACAATCCCCTCGTGGTCAAAGGAAGAGCATCATGACGATGAACAGACGAGCTTTTTCGACCGCTCTGCTTGCCGGCGCAGCGGCCTCGCTGATCTCCACTCGCGGCATGGCCGCAAACGCAACCCCGCCGAAGGCGCGCAACGTCGTGCTCGTGCATGGACTGTTCGCCGACGGCTCGTGCTGGTCGGAGGTGATCGCGCGATTGCAGAAGGCCGGCCTCAACGTCACCTCCGTGCAGAATCCGCTGACCACGCTGCCCGAAGCGGTCGCGTCAGCCGAGCGCGTGCTGGCTCGGCAGGACGGCCCGACGGTTCTGGTCGGCCATTCCTTTTCCGGCATGATCGTCACCGAGGCCGGCGTGCATCCGAACGTGTCGGCGCTGGTCTATGTGGCGGCGCGCGCGCCGGATGCCGGCGAGGACTACACCGCGCTCGCGAAGGCCTATCCGACCCCGCCCGCGACGGCCGGCATCCTGTTCGACGGCGATGAAGGACGACTCTCCGAGGAGGCTTTCCTGCGCGATTTCGCGGGCGACCTGCCGGAGGCGAAGGCCAAGGTGCTCTATGCGGTCCAGCAGCCGTTCCACAAGGCATTGCTCAGCGGCAAGACCACGAACGCTGCGTGGCGATCAAAGCCGAGCTACTACGCCGTCTCGACCGAGGACCGCACGATCAATCCGGACCTCGAACGATTCATGGCCAAGCGCATGGGAGCCAAGACCATAGAGGTCAAGGCGAGTCACCTGTCGCTTATCTCTCAACCTGATGAAATTACGCAACTGATCCTGGAGGCTGCCGGCCAACGCCCATGAGGTGAGCACGTCTGGGATGGCCGCGCTCTCGACATGATCGAGACCGGGAAGAGACGAGCGGCGGTGCTGACGCGCTCGTCAGCTGCAGGGCATGCACAACAGGAAAGGAGTAGAGAACGATGAAACGTTTCGGATCCGCCGCCTGGAATGGCAGCCTGCGCGAAGGCAAGGGTTCGGTCTCGACCGAGAGCCACGCGCTGGACAACCATCCCTACACCTTCTTCAGCCGCTACGGCGAGAAGCCGGGTACCAATCCAGAGGAGTTGTTGGGTGCAGCGCATGCCGCGTGCTTCACCATGTCATTCGTCAGGCAGCTCGGTCAGGCGAATTTCGTGCCGGAGCACGTGGACAGCAAATCAGAGATCAGCATCGAGAAGGACGGGGACGGTTTTTCAATCACCTCGGCGCATCTCACCACCACGGCGAAGATACCGGGCATCGACCACGACACGTTCCAGTCCATCGCCGCAAGCGCAAAAGCCGGCTGCCCCGTCTCCAAACTGATGAAGGTTGAGATTGATTTTAGTGCCACACTCGTTTCGTGAGGCTGCATGATCGCATAACGATTCACCTCGCACCGACAGCGATCATGCAGGGAATCGAGTGCTTGCGGTTTTGTATCGAATAACGGCGAAGCGTCCCATGCGCCCGGGCGGCAAGACGCAGCGCTTCACGACCAAGGGCGTGCGGTTGATGAAGTAGCGGGCAGGAGCCGGATGAGATCCGGTTCAGCCTGCCGCTTTCGTGCCCCAAAACAAAAAAGTCAAAAACAACCCCATGCACAGTAGCCGCTTCGCGGCGAAGCGACCAAGTCCTGCACTAGGCGGCGAGACACTCTGCTCGCAGCGGTGGCTCTTGCGCAACAGCTAAACTAATTCGCTTCCCCTTTTTCGTCGCTGCACCGCCCAGTCCGACTTCTTCGCATTCGGACATCTGCTGGATGATCTGAACAGCCAACTCTGTTTGCCCTCGTTGCGAGAGCATTCCAAGACGGTTGAACGCCGCGATCATGGCTCCGTGCAGTGATTGATCCTGCAACGAGGGCGACTTCCAGAGGAGGAACGGGTCAACGTAGAGGGGAAGATCCTCTTCAAGAAAGGGAATGGCGAAGTCCACGTTGGCTTGGGCAACGTCGATGCCGTGGAATTCAGTTAAGCGCGGGCGAACAAGGGCCATTTTCAGACTGAAGTAGCGTGAACCCAGAGTATTCGGCAACTCGCGGTTGGCCCAAATCCCCTGATGAATTCTGTGCAGCCGCGTCTCGGAGAGGTCTAAGGCCGCCTGTTAGTGACGCCAGACCTTCACCGCTGACACCAGCAGCAGCTGGCGGCTCTATGCCAGCGTCGCACGAAGCGTTGGAAAGAAAATGGATATTGGGGTCTCAACCGCTTCAGGAGCTTCGAGCGCTCGCCTTATGTGAGAGGATATGTCCGTTTGATATGTGCTAATGCGCGGCGCGAACGAATAGATATCCGACGTGTCGATGATGACGGTCCTCATCTGGTTGACGTCGAATGGTATCGTGTCCGCCTTCCGAACAATCTGTACAATAGGCAGTCGCATCATATGGCGAATTGCCAGCTCATAGAAGACGTTTGGATTGTGATAGGACATATCGACAATTACAAGTCGGGCTTTGACCAGAAATTCCATAATCTGCTTCGTGATCATCCCCGGCTTATCTATCTGATCGGCACGCACCAGTGACAACCCAAATGACGCTACGGCTGGTTCGATGAGTGTGCCCATGAACAGGTCGGAGTGCTGGCGGTGCTCACTGTCAGCAGCGCCGATAGGACTGATGTAAAAGCACGTAGCTTCGAATTTGGCGTGGTCCGCGGTGATGACAGCGCCAGCCGATGGCGGCGTTATTGGTGGTAGACCGGCTGACAAAGACGTTCCCAGCGTCGTCTGTCCTGGGGGCTGCTGAACAGCATCCACCGCAGCGTCTTTCGAGACGAGACGCTCAGCACCCGACAGCATCGCTAACAGGCCGACATATCGCGCATTAAGAATGAATGTTTCAACCGCCTCCGGGGCGGCGTCTTTACTTTCACCCAGTTCCATAGCCGTATCGATTAGAGCGGTCTTCGCTGGTAAGGCCCGGCCAACAATCGCTCATGGAGCTTCGCGAAAATCTCGATATCCTCTATCGATAGCTTGATTTTTGCACGAAGCTGGTCTCGTGCTGGTATCTGCGGGTCAACAGTACGTACACCGTCTTGCGTCAATTCGAGCGTTTCGCTGGCATAATTGCCTTTGATGAGCCCGTACTTGTTCGCGTTGGTCACCAACATGCGGCTAGCGCCGCTGTCTGGCGACTTACCGATATGGTCGAACAGCGACAGCCTGCGCACGGCTTCACCGCTTCCGAACTCGAACATGCTCTTCACAAAATCGATACTGTCCTCGAACGGAGCGGCCGGGAAGCTGCGTACGGTGCGCTTGCGCCGTGCGACCTCCTTCTCAACCTTGTCGTTTGCGGCTGTGATAGTGTCCGAAGTCGCCCCTGCCTTGCGTGCCATTCCGTGCCCCTTTCTTGCGGGTTCCCAGATAGCACTCGTGCAAATAGAGAAGCAACGGGACTACCACAGCCACGCCGGTGGATGAGCCAAGGCGGTGCAAGCGCCAGAGCGCTGCCATCCAACGGAGCACTTTCCGTTAGGGTCTGCACGGCCTTGCCGTTGTTCAGCTCGCGCGCAACTGCGGGCCTGCAAACCCTTGGGCTGCTCTGGCACCGTCTTGCGGGCACAGTACGTCCCGGCCTGTCCTTGATAACGCCCATCAATACGCGCACGATTAGCACCACCGCTTGTGACCACCACGCGGCAGCTAAGCGTTGTATCTGCGTTAGTTCTTGATTTCCAATAGGAGCTTGTGCGAATGGCGCGCCCGGAACGATTCGAACGTCCGACCCTCAGATTCGTAGTCTGATGCTCTATCCAGCTGAGCTACGGGCGCGTTTTCGCGTGAGGGGCGTGAAAGCCCAAGGTGCATCCGAGGAGGCTCGGACGCATCAGCGAAAGAGCGCTCTAGCTACAAGGTCCCGATCCCGTTGGCAAGGTCTGGGGTGGGGGTTCTCTGGGTTGATTTGGGCCGGAAGCGCGCCCCGGGCAGTGAAAGCCGGAGTTTCCGGCTATTGCGGCATACGCCTCAGGCCCGTGCGCGCTCGGTGCGGATGATCTGGAGTTCCACCGGCCGGTCGGGAATGGCGATGCGGAAGGTGGCGCCGATGGTGCCCTCGACCAGGTTGATCTCGCCGTCATGGGCGCGGATCAGCTCGGCGGCGATCGCAAGGCCGAGCCCGCTGCCGCCGGGGCGGCCGGACGTCTGGAACGCCTCGAACAGGTGATCGCGGGTCTTCTGGGGAACGCCGGGGCCGGTGTCGGAGACCTCGACGATCGCGACCGTCCCCTCGCGGCGACCGGTGATGCGGATCTGCTGGGCGCCGCCGTCGGTCGCCGGACGGCTCTCCAGCGCCTGCGCCGCGTTGCGCACGAGGTTGAGCAGCACGCGGAATAGCTGGTCCGGATCGGCGTCGATCGCGAGCCCGCGCTCGATCGCGCTGATCCAGGTGATCGAGGCATCCGAGGCAAGCCCTGCCGATTCGCGCACCTCGACGACGACGGGCTCGACCAGGATCATGCGGCGGTCGGGCGCGGCCTCCTGGGCGCGGCCGTAGGACAATGTCGACTGGCAGAAGGCGATCGCGCGCTCGAGCGAACGCAGCAGTTTCGGCGCGAAGCGTTGCACCCTGGGATCGGGGACGCTTGCGAGCTGATCGGACAGAAGCTGCGAGGAGGCAAGCAGGTTGCGCAGATCGTGGTTGATCTTGGAGACGGCGAGCCCCAGCGCCGCCAGCCGGCTCTTCTGATGCAGCATCGAGACCAGGTCGCGCTGCATGTCGGACAGCTCGCGCTCAGCGACGCCGATCTCGTCACCACGTTGGCTCGGCACGATGATTCGCGCCGAACTTTCGGGGTTTTCGTGGAAACCGATCAGGCTCGCGGTCAGCCGCCGCATCGGACGCACGAACAAATAATGCAGGGCGAGATAGACCAGGCCCGCGGTGAGGCCCGCGATCAGGAGCGCGACGATCAGGACGTTGCGTGAGAAGCGGTACATCGCCTGGCGCAGCGGCTTCTCGTCGATCACCACCTCGATGAACTGCGCTTGGCCCGGCGCCGGCCCGACCACGCGGATGGTCTGGTCGCCGTGCTCCAGCATGATCTGGAACGCATCGACGATCGCCGACCACACCGATATGTCGCGCAGGTCGACGTCATGGTCGATCGCAGCCGGCAGGTCGGCGCTGGCGAGCAGTCGCCGCTGCTGGCCCATCTTGATCGCCACCGCGCGGGCGCCGATGCTGGTGAGGATCTGGCGCGCCAGCGACTCCGGGACGTAGCCGGATGGCGCGGCATCGAGCACCAGCGCCGCGGTGTTGGCCGCGGCCAGCCGGTCGTTCAGCCGGTTGATCCGGAAGTTGGCGATCGCGGGCACAAAGATCAGCATCCCGGCGATCATCACCAGGGGGATCGTGAGCAGCAGAAGCTTGCCGGACAGGCCAAGCCGGTAAACCGGCTGCGCCCGAGACTTCTCCGTCGTCGGCTGATCGTCGGTCACTGACACGATATAGGCCTTCTTTGGCGCATGTTCAGCATGCTGCCGTGCACCATCGCCGGTCAAATTACGGATCGCTAATGTAAGCCGGTTCCATGAGCCCCGGATGCAGCCGGCTAAAGCCGGGCCACATATGCAACAACCCCACAGAATCAGGACTATTTCCGCGAATTACGACCTTTCGAAGAACCGCTTTTGCCGCACGGGGCGACATTGACGAAAAGGAGGCGCTCCCTTATAAGCCGCGCAGATTGTCCGCGATGGCCCGGTTTGCCGGGGGCGGCTCATTTGGGGCCGCGAATGGCCGATTTTGGGCCAGCCTGCATCACCGGACACCCTATCTCAATTCATCGGCAGATTGCCTGTTCAGCGGAGAACTACCCGTGAAGCGGACTTATCAACCCAGCAAACTGGTGCGCAAGCGCCGCCACGGCTTCCGCGCCCGTCTCGCCACGGCCGGTGGCCGCAAGGTCCTCGCTGCGCGCCGCGCGCGTGGCCGCAAGCGTCTGAGCGCCTGAGCCCCGGGCGTCTTCCGGAGATTCTAAATGGATCGGCTAAGGCAGCGGGCGGACTTCGTCGCCGTTGCCAATGGCGCGCGGGCGGCCAGCCCGGCCTTTGTGCTGCAACGCCGCGCCCGTGATGATGATGGCCCGATCCGCGTCGGCTTCACCGTCACCAAGAAGAACGGCACCGCTACCGAGCGCAACCGCATCCGGCGCAGGCTTCGCGCGCTGATACAGCAGCTCGACGTCATACCGATGCGACCACATCATGATTATGTGTTAGTCGGCCGCCGGGATGCACTGACCCGCGACTTCGCGGCCATGCTCGACGACCTCCGCGCGGCGCTCCGCCGCCTCGACCGGCAACCGGCCAAAAGCGGCGGCAGCCAGAATAATATAAAGAGCGGCGGCAACCGGAATTGAATGACGAGACCTTGAAGAGATGACCGATAACCGCAACACCATCATCGCCGTCATTCTGTCCGGCCTGGTGCTGATCGCCTGGCAATATTTCTACAACGTGCCGCAGATGGAGAAGCAGCGCGCGCAGCAGCACGCGCAGGCGGAACTGCAGAAGCAGCAGACGCCGCAGACGCAGCAGGCGACCCCTAGCACCGCACCGCAGCCGGGATCGGCGTCACCGCCTTCAGCCACACAACCGGCCTCCGGCGCGCCCGCCGTCAGCCGCGAAGCCGCGGTCGAGGCCAGCCCGCGCGTCAAGATCGACACGCCCACGCTGTCCGGCAGCATCTCGCTGAAGGGCGCGCGCATCGACGACCTGTCGCTGGAGAAATTCCGCGACACCGTCGACCCGAAATCACCGCCGATCGTGCTGTTCTCGCCGTCGCAGACGGCCGCGCCCTATTACGCGGAATTCGGCTGGGTGCCGGCGAGCGGCACCACGTTGCGGATGCCCGACGCGAGCACGGTTTGGCAGCAGGAGGGTTCCGGCACGCTGACGCCGACTAGTCCGGTCACGCTGAAATACGACAACGGCGAAGGCCTGACTTTCCGCCGCACCATCGCGGTCGACGATCGCTATCTCTTCACCATCAAGGATGAAGTCACCAATGCCGGCAGCGCCCCGGTCACGCTCTATCCCTTTGCGCTGATCTCGCGCCACGGCACGCCGCAGGTTTCCGGCTACTACATCCTTCATGAAGGCCTGATCGGCTATCTCGGCGACCATGGCCTGCAGGAATACGGCTACAAGAAAATCGACGACGCCAAGCGGGTGAACTTCACCGCCACCGATGGCTGGCTCGGTATCACGGACAAATACTGGGCTTCTGCGCTGCTGCCGGACACCTCCGCCAAGCTGCAAGCGAGTTTTTCCTCGGATCTTGTCAACAATATCAGGCGGTACCAGACGGACTATCTGCTGGAGCCGCAGACCGTCGCGGCCGGCGGCACCGTCACCGCCAACGCGCGGCTGTTCGCCGGCGCCAAGGAAGCCGGCGTCGTCGGCATCAACTTCCCGCTTGGGCCGGGCGGCTACAACCGGCAGCTCGGCCTCAACCACTTCGATCTGCTGATCGACTGGGGCTGGTTCTACTTCATCACCAAGCCGATGTTCCTGGCGCTCGACTGGTTCTATCGCCTGTTCGGCAATTTCGGCGTCTCGATCCTGCTGGTGACGGTGATCGTGAAGCTGTTGTTCTTCCCGCTCGCCAACAAGTCCTACGCCTCGATGGCGAAGATGAAGTCGATCCAGCCGCAGCTCGCGGCGCTGAAGGAGCGTTATCCGGACGACCGGGTGAAGCAGCAGCAGGAGATGATGGAGATCTACAAGAAGGAGAAGATCAACCCGATCGCGGGCTGCCTTCCCATCGCGCTGCAGATCCCGGTGTTCTTCTCGCTCTACAAGGTCCTGTTCGTCACCATCGAGATGCGGCATGCGCCGTTCTTCGGCTGGATCAAGGACCTGTCGGCGCCGGATCCGACCAACCTGTTCACCCTGTTCGGCCTGATCCCGTTCGATCCCACCACGATCCCGGTGTTCGGCCATTATCTCTGGCTCGGCATCTGGCCGATCATCATGGGCATCACGATGTGGTTCCAGATGAAGCTCAATCCGACGCCGCCGGATCCGACGCAGAAGATGATCTTCGACTGGATGCCCTTGATCTTCACCTTCATGCTGGCCGGCTTCCCGGCAGGCCTGGTGATCTACTGGGCCTGGAACAACCTGCTTTCGGTGGCGCAGCAGAGCTACATCATGCACCGGAACGGGGTGAAGGTGGAATTGTTCGACAATCTCAAGGCCACCTTCGCGCCGAAGAAAGCGACGTAACGACGTCATTGCGAGCGAACCGAAGCAATCCATTTCACCGCTTGCGGAGCAATGGATTGCTTCGTCGCTTCGCTCCTCGCAATGACGGGCGCGAGCGAGACCTTCCCACATGACCGCCGAAACCGATGCGGAGCTGATCGAAGCGGGGCGAAAACTGTTCGCCGGCGACTGGCACTTCATCTGGGCCGCGCCATCGATCGAGACGCTGCCGCCGATGGCGGGGTTAGAGGTTGCGTTTGCCGGACGTTCCAATGTCGGCAAGTCGAGCCTGATCAACGCGCTCACCGGCCGCAGCACGTTGGCACGCACCTCGCACACGCCGGGACGCACCCAGGAATTGATCTTCTTCGAAGGCCCGGAGAAAGCGGGCTTCCGTCTGGTCGACATGCCCGGCTATGGCTATGCCTCCGCACCCAAGGCCAAGGTCGCGTCCTGGACCGCACTGATCCATAAATTCCTGCAGGGCCGCGCCACCCTGGCGCGGGTCTATGTCCTGATCGACGCCCGCCATGGCATCAAGGATGTCGATCTCGACGTCCTGAAGACGCTCGACAAATCGGCCGTCAGCTACCAGGTGGTGCTGACCAAGGCGGACCAGGTGAAGGCCTCCGAGCTTACGACCCGCATCGAAGAGACCGCGGCCGCGCTGGCCAAACACCCGGCCGCCTTTCCGGATGTATTGGCGACCTCCTCGCGCACCGGCGCCGGCATGCCGGAGCTGCGCGCCGCGATGGTGCGCCTGCTCGAGGAGCGCCGTGGATGACCAGCCTGCATCGTATCCTGCTGGTCCTCGCCGGCATCATGGGCGCCTGTGGCGTGATGCTGGCGGCCGGCTCCGCCCATCTCGCCGATGCGACGCGGCTTGCGGCCGCCTCGTCGATGCTGCTGTTTCATGCCAGTGCGGTGCTCGGGGCAATCGCCCTCGTGGGTCGCGGCCTGCTGAACCGCGCGATCGGGACCGCCTCTGCGGTCGGCTTCGTCATCGCCGCGTCATTGTTCGCCGGCGATCTCTGCCTGCGCCAATATGCCGGCCACGGACTGTTTACGATGGCCGCGCCGACCGGCGGAACGCTGTTGATCGTGAGCTGGCTGGTGCTGGCGGTAGCGGCGATATGGCCGAATCGCGATAAGCTGTAACCTCGTAGCCCCGTTGGCTCCATCCGGGCTACAAGTGAGAGACGCGCTTTTCGCGAGCCCGCCAATCAGATAGAACCGCGCCCGACGCCGCCTTCTCGGAATAGCGAGACCCGCTCCATGACCGACACACAAATCAGCCCGCTCGACCAGGCCCGCATCCTGTCCGAGGCGCTGCCGCATATGCAGGAATATGACGATGAAACCATCGTCATCAAATATGGCGGCCATGCCATGGGCGCAGAGGACACCGCCAAGGCCTTTGCGCGTGACATCGTGCTCCTGGAGCAGACCGCGATCAATCCGGTGGTCGTGCATGGCGGCGGGCCGCAGATCGCGACCATGCTCAAGCGCCTCGGCATCCAGTCCGAATTCGCGGCGGGCCTGCGCATCACCGATGCGGCGACGATCGAGATCGTCGAAATGGTGCTGGCCGGCTCCGTCAACAAGCAGCTCGTCGGCTATATCAACGAGGCTGGCGGTAAGGCGGTCGGCCTCTCCGGCAAGGACGGCAACATGGTGAAAGCGTCGAAGACGACGCGCACCATGATCGATCCGGGTTCCAACATCGAGAAGGCGATTGATCTCGGCTTCGTCGGCGAGCCCGAGAAGGTCGACCTGACGCTGCTCAACCAGCTCATCGGCTATGAGCTGATCCCGGTGCTGGCGCCGCTGGCGACATCCAGGGACGGCGGCCAGACGCTGAATATCAATGCCGACACCTTTGCCGGTGCGGTCGCGGGCGCGTTGAAGGCCAAGCGCCTGCTGCTGCTCACCGACGTGCCGGGCGTGCTCGACAAGTCCAAGAAGCTGATCCCGGAACTGTCGGTAAAGGACGCGCGCAAATTAATCGCCGACGGCACCATTTCCGGCGGCATGATCCCGAAGGTCGAGACCTGCATCTATGCCCTGGAGCAGGGCGTGCAGGGCGTCGTCATCATCGACGGCAAGACGCAGCATGCGGTCTTGCTGGAGCTGTTCACCGATCAGGGCACCGGCACGCTGATCCACAAGTGATGGCTAGGGCGGCCACGCACACTGGAGCCGTCATGGCCGGGCCTGTCCCGGCCATCCACGTCCGGTTTGCCGACGGTAGGAAAGGCGTGGATGCCCGGGTCAAGCCCGGGCATGACGAGCTTGAGACAAAGCAACCGCGTCGTTCCAGGCTGGCGCGTCTTCTGACGGCGCTGCCGGCCGCGGCGCTCTCGTTGTTGTTTTCCTCCGCGCCGGCGCTGGCCGACCTGAAACTCTGCAACCGCATGAGTTACGTGGTCGAGGCCGCCATCGGCATCGACGACAAATCGGCGACCGCGACGCGGGGCTGGTTCCGCATCGATCCCGCCGCCTGCCGCGTGGTGGTGCAGGGCGCGCTTTCCGCCGACCGCGTGCTTCTGAATGCGCGTGCGCTCGGCGTCTACGGCGCCTCGCCGATCCCGCAAAACGGCACCGACACGCTCTGCGTCGCGCAGGACAATTTCGTCATCGCCGCCGCCCGCCAGTGCCGCAGCGGCCAGACGCCGGCGCAATTCACGCAGATAACACCGACCCAGTCGGAGGACGGCAACCTCGTCGCCTATCTCGCCGAAGGCTCGGAATATGACGAGGAGCAGGCACGGCTTGCCGGCATCCAGCGCTTGCTCGTGATCGCCGGCTATGATGCCGCGCCGATCGACGGCGTCGACGGGCCGAAGACGCAAGGAGCGTTGTCGGCGTTCCTCAGGAGCCGCGGCCTCTCCAGCGACGTCGTGCAATCGCCGAATTTCTTCACCACCATGATCGATGCCGTGCAGAAGCCATCCGCGACCGGACTGACCTGGTGCAACGACACGCCGCACAAGATCATGGCGGCGGTGGCGACCGACGACGGCAAGGCCGTCACCAGCCGCGGCTGGTATCGGATCGATCCCGGCAAGTGCCTGCATCCCGACGTCGCCGGCCAGCCGAAGCAGATCTTCTCCTTCGCCGAAGCGGTCGATGCCGAGAACCGCACCATCCGCCTGAAAGACAAGCCGTTGAACTGGGGCGGCGCAACGCAGCTCTGCACCCGCGAGAGCAAGTTCGAGATCGCCGAGCAGGGCGATTGCCCCACGCGTGGCCTTGCCGCGGTCGGCTTTGCGCCGGTCGACATGACCAGCGGCGGCAAAACGCTGCGCTTTGCGATGCCGTGATAGAAGTTCGTCGTCCCGGCCTTCGCCGGGACGACTCGGTGAGAGAGTCGTGAAAATGTCCCGCGCCTTCGACCATATCGACACCTGGGTGTTCGACCTCGACAACACGCTGTATCCGCATCACGTCAACCTGTGGCAGCAGGTCGACGCGCGGATCGGAGAGTTCGTGAGCAACTGGCTCAACGTCACGGCGGAAGAGGCCCGCCGCATCCAGAAGGACTATTATCTGCGCTACGGCACCACCATGCGCGGCATGATGACCGAGCACGGCGTCCGCGCCGATGACTACCTCGCCTATGTCCACCAGATCGATCACTCGCCGCTGGAGCCGAACCCGGCGATGGGCGCTGCGATCGCAAGGCTGCCCGGCCGCAAGCTGATCCTGACCAACGGCTCGACCGACCATGTCGGCGCGGTGCTCGCGCGTCTCGGTATCGGAGACCATTTCGAGGCGGTGTTCGACATCATCGCCGCCGAGCTCGAGCCGAAACCGGCGCCGCAGACCTATCAGCGCTTCCTGGCGCTGCACGACGTCGATCCAGGCAAGGCCGCGATGTTCGAAGACCTCGCGCGCAACCTGGTCGTGCCGCATCAGCTCGGCATGACCACGGTGCTGGTGGTGCCCGACGGGACGCAGGAGGTGGTACGCGAGGACTGGGAGCTCGAGGGCCGCGACGCCGCGCATGTCGACTATGTCACGGACGATCTGACGGGGTTTTTGCAGATGCTGCGCGCCACAGGCTGAAAACGTAGCCCGGATGGAGCCAACGGGGCGCGCATTCGCGCGACCCGTTGGCTTCATCCGGGCTACGGCAGAACCAGCCTTGACTCCGCCGCGCCAAATCCCGAAAAAGCTCCAAATACCCTCCCCGCCGCTCGCCTCAAGGAATCGCCCGATGTCGCTGTCCGCCCTCGAGTCCATCGTCAACGCCGCGTTCGAAGCCCGCGACGGCATTTCGACCTCGACCACGGGCGAGGTGCGCGAGGCCGTGGATTACGCGCTCGAGCTGCTCGACAAGGGCGAGACGCGCGTTGCCGAGCGTGAGACGAGCGGCAAATGGAAGGTCAACCAATGGCTGAAGAAGGCGGTGCTGCTGTCGTTCCGCCTCAACGACATGGGACAGATCCCCGGCGGCCCCGGCAAGGGGTCGTGGTGGGACAAGGTGCCGTCGAAGTTCGATGGCTGGGGCGAGAACCGCTTTCGCGATGCCGGCTTTCGCGCGGTGCCGGGCGCCATCGTCCGCCGCTCCGCCTTCATCGCCCGCAACGTCGTGCTGATGCCCTCCTTCGTCAATCTCGGCGCCTATGTCGATGAAGCAACCATGGTCGACACCTGGTCGACCGTCGGCTCCTGCGCGCAGATCGGCAAGCGCGTGCATATTTCCGGCGGCGTCGGCATCGGCGGCGTGCTCGAGCCGCTGCAGGCCGAGCCCGTGATCATCGAGGACGATTGCTTCATCGGAGCCCGCAGCGAGGTCGCCGAAGGCGTGATCGTGCGTAAGGGCGCGGTGCTCTCGATGGGCGTGTTCCTGGGGGCATCCACCAAGATCGTCGATCGCGAGACCGGCGAGACGTTTGTTGGCGAAGTGCCTGAATATGCCGTCGTCGTGCCCGGCACGCTGCCGCCCAAGCCGATGAAGAACGGCCAGCCGGGCCCGGCGACCGCCTGCGCCGTCATCGTCAAGCGCGTCGACGAGCGCACCCGCGCCAAGACCAGCATCAACGAATTGCTGCGCGACTAAGGACGCTGCTAAGCTCGCTCATGGGGCATGATCGCTTGAAAGGTCAGCTCCATGGCTGAGGCGAGCACCCGACCAGGCCGCTCCCTTCGCGAGATTCCGGCAGGTATCTGGGCGCTCGGTTTCGTCTCGATGCTGATGGACATCTCTTCGGAGATGATTCATGCGCTGCTGCCGGTCTATCTGGTGACGGTGCTCGGCACCTCGATGGTGACGGTCGGCGTCATCGAAGGCATCGCCGAGGCGACGGCCTCGATCACCAGGATATTTTCCGGCGCGATTTCCGATTGGCTCGGCAAGCGAAAATGGCTGGCGGCGCTCGGCTATGGCCTTGCAGCGCTGACCAAGCCGATCTTTCCGCTGGCGCCGACGGTCGGCTGGCTGATGGCCGCGCGCTTCATCGACCGGATCGGAAAAGGCATTCGCGGCGCTCCGCGCGACGCGCTGGTGGCGGACATTGCTCCGGCGCATCTGCGCGGCGCCAGCATTGGCCTGCGGCAATCGCTGGATACGGTTGGCGCCTTCATCGGACCATTGATCGCCATCGGCCTGATGTGGCTGACTTCAGACCATTTCAAGGCTGTGTTCTGGTTTGCAGTCATTCCCGGCTTGCTGTCGTTCGCCCTTATCGCGTTTGCGGTGCGTGAACCCGCGCGGCCGAAAGGGTTGCGCGAGGTGCGCAATCCAATCAGCCTCAGCGAAATCAGAAATCTGGGCGCGGCCTATTGGTGGGTGGTGGCGATTGCGAGCGTGTTCACGCTGGCTCGCTTCAGCGAGGCGTTTCTGATCCTCCGCGCGCAGAATGTTGGCCTGCCGGTTACGCTCGCACCGGCCGTGCTGGTCCTGATGAATGTCGTCTACGCCGGCGCGGCATATCCGGCCGGCGTGGTGTCCGATCGCATGGACCGCACAACCGTGCTGGCGTTCGGCATCGTGCTTTTGATCGTCGCCGATCTTTTGCTCGCGCTTCTGCCCAGCATGACCGGTGTCGCGCTGGGCATCGCGCTGTGGGGACTGCATATGGGCTTCACGCAAGGGCTGTTGGCAGCGCTTGTCGCGGATACCTCGCCCGCCGAGCTGCGGGGCACAGCTTACGGCTTTTTCAACCTGGTCTGCGGGATCGCGATGCTTGCGGCCAGCGGGATCGCGGGGGCGTTATGGGACAGTGCCGGACCGCGAGTTACGTTCTTCGCGGGTGCCGTCTTTGCGCTGGTTGCACTGGCAGGTCTAGTCAGCGTGCGGGGCCGCGCCACGTCAAAAGCAAGCTGATCGGCTGCGTCGCAGAGCCGCAACACGAAGTCGGGAGCATGCCGCGCAAGGCTGGCCCGCCGCCGCGGTGGCATGTTAAGTCCGTAGGCATGACCGATGCCATTTCCATCACGCGCGACCTTGTCCGCTGCCCTTCCGTCACGCCGGCCGACGCCGGCGCGCTCGGCGTGCTTGAGAACATCCTGAAAGCCGCCGGCTTCGAGGTGCACCGGGTCACCTTCAGCGAGCCCGGCACCGCCGACATCGACAATCTCTATGCACGCATCGGCGATCAGGCGCCGCACATCACCTTTGCCGGCCATACTGACGTGGTACCGCCGGGCGACGAGTCCGCCTGGACGCATGGCCCGTTCTCCGGCGAGGTGAAGGACGGCTTTCTCTACGGCCGCGGCGCCGTCGACATGAAGGGCGGCATCGCCTGCAGCGTCGCTGCTGTGCTTGAATATCTCAAGGACCATGGCGGCAAGCCGCGAGAGGACGGTCGAGGGTCGATCTCGTTCCTGATCACGGGCGACGAGGAAGACGTTTCCATCAACGGCACGATCAAGCTGTTGAAGTGGGCGGCAGAGCGCGGCGAAAGGTTCGATCACTGCGTGCTCGGCGAGCCCTCCAATGTCGAGGTGCTCGGCGACACCATCAAGGTCGGCCGCCGCGGCTCGCAATCCGGCACGCTCCATGTCGAGGGCGTACAGGGCCATGTCGCCTATCCGCACCGCGCTTCCAATCCGGTGCCCGATATTTCGCGATTGATCGTCGCGCTAAGTGAAGAGCCGCTCGATCATGGCAGCGCGCAATTCCAGGCGTCCAACCTCGAATTCACCTCCGTCGACGTCGGCAATGCCGCGAGCAACGTCATCCCCGGCCAAGCGCGGGCGAAATTCAACATCCGCTACAACGACAACCACACCCAGGAGAGCCTGCGCAAGCTGGTGGAGGAACGCCTGGCCAAAGCCTGCGGCAACCGCATCCGCGCCCGCATCGTCTGGGAGCCGTCGAACTCGAACGTGTTCGTGACCAAGCCCGGCCCATTCACCGACCTCGCGGTGGCAGCGATCGAGGCGGTGACAGGACACAAGCCGGAGCTTTCGACCTCGGGCGGCACGTCGGATGCGCGCTTCATCTCGAGCTATTGCCCGGTGATCGAGTTCGGCCTGGTCGGTCAGACCATGCACCAGATCAACGAACGCACGCCGATCGCCGATTTGGAAAAACTGACGCAAGTCTATCGCGGCGTGCTGGACAGGTATTTTGCGTAAGCGCTGAGGCTTTTTTCTCAGCCTTCGCCACCCATTCCGCCGTCATGGCCGGGCTTGTCCCGGCCATCCACGCCTCTCCTCCTGGGAAGAACTATCCCATCGTCATGCCCGGCCTTGTGCCGGGCATCCACGCCCTTCCTCAAGCCTCCTGCACAGAAAGACGTGGATGGCCGGGACAAGCCCGGCCATGACGGCGAAGGGGCGTCGGTCCTAATACTCCACCCGCACCAGATACAGCCCCTCCGGCGGGGCCACCGGCCCGCAGGCGGCGCGGTTGCGGGCGACGAGCGCTGCGCCGAGATCGTCCGCGGTCCAGCGGCCTTCGCCGACCCAGACCAGCGAGCCCACCATCGAGCGCACCTGGCTGTGCAGGAACGAGCGCGCCGAGGTAACGATGCTGACCGCATCGCCGTTGCGCGTGACGTCAAGCTGGTCGAGGGTTTTCACCGGCGATTTGGCCTGGCAGTCGGTGTCGCGGAACGTCGTGAAGTCGTGCTTGCCGATCAGGCGCTGCGCGGCTTCATGCATCGCATCCGTATCGAGGCGACGCGGCACGCGCCAGACGCGCCGGATGTCGAGAGCGAGGTTCGCGCGCGTGTTCCTGATACGATAGAGGTAATGGCGCTTTTTCGCCGAGAAGCGCGCCTCGAAATCATCTGGTACGATCTCGGCTGCGAGCACCGCGATCGGATTTGGGCGCAGATGCGCGTTCAGGCCGTCGCGAAGGCGGTCCGGCGGAAACGGCTTGGCGATGTCGCAATGCGCGACCTGTCCGAGCGCATGGACGCCGGCATCGGTGCGGCCGGAACCGTGGACGCGAACCTCCTCGCCACACATCGCCTTGACCGCGGTCTCCAGCGCGCCCTGCACGGTCGGTGCTGTTTCCTGGATTTGCCAGCCGGAGAACGGCGTGCCGTCATATTCGATGGTGAGCTTGTAGCGGGGCATGACGACTTACGTGAACCGCGCGCCGGCCTTTAGCGGCGTGCCGCGCAGGAAGTCGATCGATTTCATCCGCGCCTTGCCTTCGCGCTGCAGCTCGAGGATGCGGATGGCGCCTTCGCCGCAGGCGATAGCAAGGTTATCGTCCAGCACTGTGCCTGATGCGCCCGAGCCGTTCGCCAGTTCGCAGCGGAGAATCTTGATACGCACCGTTTCGCCATCGTGTGGCAATTCAGTCCAGGCGCCAGGAAATGGCGACAGGCCGTGGACATGCCGCAGCACGTCGTGAGCAGGTCTATTCCAGTCGATCCGCGCCTCAGCCTTGTCGATCTTGGCGGCGTAGGTGACGCCGTCCTCGCTCTGCTTGGTCAGTTGCAGCCCACCGCGCTCCAGCGCGGCCATCGCCCGCACCACCAGGTCGGCCCCGAGCGGCGCCAGCGCATCGTGCAGGTCGGCCGCTGTCATCCGGTCGGTGATCGGAAGCCGCTCGACCATCGCGACATCGCCGGTGTCGAGGCCGATATCCATCTTCATCACCATCACGCCGGTCTCGGCGTCGCCGGCCATGATGGCGCGATTGATCGGCGCGGCGCCGCGCCAGCGCGGCAGAAGCGAAGCGTGCAGGTTGTAGCAACCGAGCCTTGGCGCATCGAGGATGGCCTGCGGCAGGATCATGCCATAGGCGACCACGACCGCCGCATCGGCCTGATGCGCGCGGAATTCGTCCAACGCTTCCGGCGTCTTCAACGTCTTCGGCGTCAGCACGGGAATGCTGTTTCGCCGCGCCTCCTGTTCGACCGGCGTCGGTTGCAATTGCAGGCCACGCCGCCCGCCCGGCTTCGGCGCGCGGGTATAAACCGCGGCGATCTCGTGGCCGTGGCCGGCCAGTTCGAGCAGCGTCGGCACGGCGAAATCGGGCGTACCCATGAAGATCAGGCGGAGCGGCATGGGGCGGGTTACCTCGGCTCAAGGTAGGGTACTCGTCATGGCCGGGCTTGTCCCGGCCATCCACGGCTGCAGAGAACGTGGATGCCCGGGTCAAGCCCGGGCATGACGGCGAAAATAGTGCCGACCTTACTCCACCGCGCGCTTGGCGGCCTTGGCGAACTTCTTCAGCACGCGGTCGCGTTTCAGCTTCGACAGATAGTCCACGAACAGGATGCCGTTCAAATGGTCGATCTCGTGCTGGATGCAGGTGGCGTAGAGGCCCTCGGCGTCCTCCTCGTGCACCTTGCCGTCGATGTCGGTGAAGCGCACGCGCACCCGCGCCGGCCGCTCGACTTCCTCGTAATATTCGGGGATCGACAGGCAGCCCTCCTCATAGACCGACTTCTCCTCGGACGCCGAGATGATCTCCGGATTGATGAAGACACGCGGCTTCGGTGTGGTCTCGCCGTTCTCGTCCTTTTTCGCGAGATCCATGGTGACCAGCCGCAGCGGCTGCGCGACCTGGATCGCGGCCAGCCCGATGCCGGGCGCCTCGTACATGGTCTCGAACATGTCGTCGACCAGCTTGCGGATCTCAGGCGTGATCTTTTCGACGCGTTGGGAGACGAGCCGCAACTGCTTGTCCGGCAGGATGATAATTTCTCTTAAGGCCATGGCTGGCGATTTAAGCGCTTGATATGCCGGGGTCAATGCGATCCGGAACCGGTTAAGACCGCCTTAACCATGATTCTTCAGTCTTTCTTAACCATGAAACTTCACGGCTTGTTAACCATAAATGTTCCACTTTCGTTCGCGCTCGCCAGCGAATCGGCTATAGCGCTTGCATGAACCAGATTCTCTTCATGGTCGGCGACTGGCCGGTCCGCGTCGCTGATGCGCTGGTTGCGTTCGGCGTGCTCGTGGTCGTGCTGCTCCTGACGATCGCCATCGTGATCGCGCGGTCCTCCCGGCGCGGCGCGGAACTGGTGATGGCGCAGACCATCCGCGCCGACGAACTGGAAGAGCGGCTCAGCGAGGTGCTGCGCGCCCAGAGCGAGTCGAGCGGCCGGGTCGATGCCATGACGCAGGCGCTCGCCGGCCGTCAGGCCGAGATGGCGCGCGCGGTCAACGAGCGGCTGGATTCGGTCACCCACCGCGTCGGCCAATCCATGGAACAGACGACGCGCCACACCATGGACAGCCTGCGCCATCTGCACGAGCGGCTCGGCATCATCGACAACGCGCACAAGAACCTTACCGACCTAACGACGCAGGTGACGACGCTGCGCGACGTGCTCGCCAACAAGCAGTCGCGCGGTGCCTTCGGCCAGGCGCGGATGGAAGCGATTGTCCAGGATGGATTGCCGAAGGATTCCTACGAATTCCAGTTCACGCTATCGAGCGGCAAACGGCCGGATTGCGTGGTGTTCCTGCCGGACCAGCGGCCGCTCTGCATCGACGCGAAATTCCCGCTGGAGGCGATGACGGCGCTGCACGATGCGCGCAGCGACGAGGAACGCAAGATTGCCAGCCAGCGCCTGCGCAACGACGTGATGAAGCATGTCAGCGACATCGCGGAAAAATACCTGATCGCCGGGGAGACCCAGGACACCGCGCTGATGTTCGTGCCCTCGGAGTCGGTCTATGCCGAGATCCATGACGGTTTCGACGATGTGATCCAGAAGGCCTACCGCGCCCGCGTGGTGCTGGTGTCGCCCTCGCTGCTGATGCTCGCGATCCAGGTGATGCAGCAAATCATGAAGGACGCGCGGATGCGCGATGCCGCCGACCAGATCCGCACCGAGGTGATCAAGCTCGGCGACGATCTGTCGCGGCTGCGCGACCGCGTGCTCAAGCTGCAGAACCATTTCTCGCAGGTGAACGAGGACGTGCGCCAGATCCTGGTCTCCGCCGACAAGATCGAGAAGCGCGCCGGCCGGATCGAGGAGCTCGATTTCAGCAAATCGGACGCCCCGGTGGAACTGCCGCGGATCGTGCCGAGCGGCCGGCCGGAATTGTTCCCCGCCCCGCCCAAGCTGCAGGCGGGAGAATAGGACAGGGGCAGATTTTCCCACCGAATCTGCTAACAGGGCTGCATGACTGCGCCTGAAGCGACAGCCGCCGCGACCGAGAAAGCCGAGCCTGCCGCCACCTCCTGGCGCGACGGCCTTGCCGTCTATCTGCAGCCGCGCGTCCTGATCGTGCTGGTGCTGGGCTTCTCGTCAGGCCTGCCGCTGGCGCTGTCCGGGTCGACGCTGCAGGTGTGGATGCGCGAGGTCGGCGTCGATCTCGGCACCATCGGCCTGCTCGCGCTGGTCGGCACGCCCTACACATTGAAATTCCTCTGGGCGCCGCTGGTCGATGCGCTGCATGTGCCGTTCTTCACCCGACATTTCGGACGGCGCCGCGGCTGGCTATTGTTCTCGCAACTGTTGCTGATCACCACCATCCTGCTGCTCGCGATCGCCGATCCCGCACGTTCACCCTGGTTCGCCGCCTTTGCCGCGCTGCTGGTCGCCACCACCTCCTCGACACAGGACATCGTCGTCGATGCCTTCCGCGTGGAGAGCCTGCCCGAGAGCGAGCAGGCCGCCGGCATGGCGTCCTATGTCGCCGCCTATCGCATCGGCATGCTCGTCTCGACCGCGGGCGCGCTGTTCATCGTCAGCGGCTTTGAGGGCGAGGGCCTGGTGCGCTCGTCGGCATGGATGTGGGGTTATGTGGTGATGGCCGCCCTCGTCGTGATCGGCATGATCACCGCGCTGGTTGCAACCGAACCAGCGCAGTCGAAGGACGCCGAAGCGGCCACGGCCGCGGAAACAGCGTTCTCGCGCGTGATCCGCGCGGCGGTCGGCGCCTTCTCCGAGTTCCTGAGCCGGCGCGATGCCATTGCGGCGCTTGCCTTCGTGGTGCTGTTCAAGTTCACCGATGCGTTCTCGGGCACGATGACGGCGCCGTTCGTGATCGACATCGGCTTCAGCAAGGTCGACTACGCCGCGATCGTCAAAGGCGTGGGATTGGCCGCCACCCTGATCGGCGGCTTTGCCGGCGGCTTCGTGGCGCGGCGCTATTCGCTGGCGACGAGCCTGTGGATCGGCGGCATCGTGCAGGCGCTTGCCAACCTCTCCTTCTCCTGGCTCGCGCTGGTCGGCGTCAATCAGTGGGCGCTGGCGCTCGCAATCACCTGCGAAAACTTCACCAGCGCGATCGGCACCGTGATCTTCGTTGCCTATCTCTCGGCGCTGTGCCGCAATCCCCTGCACACAGCGACGCAATATGCACTGCTGACCGCGCTTGCAGCGGTGGGCCGCACCTATCTCTCGTCAGGCGCTGGTTTCGTAGCCAAGGCAACCGGCTGGCCCTTGTTCTTCGCGATCTGCGTGCTGGTCGCGATCCCGAGCCTGATCCTGCTCGCCTGGCTGCAGCGCCGCGGGCATTTCGACGAGCTCGGTCCGGTGAAGGTTTAAAGGCCGTAGCCCGGATGGAGCGCAGCGTAATCCGGGACAATCGAGGTTATGTCCCGCAAAGAAGCCCGGATTACGCTTCGCTGCATCCGGGCTACGAGGCCAAACCTTAGTGCTTCGTCACCACGCTCCACTTGGTGACCACCGCCTCGCTCATCTGCCCCGCTTCCTGTGCGCAGGCGACTTCGTCGACCTTCACCGAGATTTCCTTGCCGACGAAAGGCCTCAGTTGCGCGGCCTGCGCGTCGTTGGCGGGGACAAGCTGGAACGTCTCAGGACCGGTCTCGAGATTGCACAGCCCGTTTGGCGGCGGCAGGCGGCGCGGTTCGCTGGTAAGCTGATAGGTTGCGATGCGCTTGCCGGCTTTCTTGATGTCGCGGACGCGCAGCGTGTTGAGTTCGCCCGACAGCACCTCGCCGGCATGGATCGGCTTGCCCGGCTTCGGCGCGGCCTCCTCCTCTTGGGCCAGCGCGGCGGGCGCGGCAAGCACCGCTCCCAGAATGACCGCAAAGCACAGGCGAATGCCGAATCGGTGGTTCGTCATCTCGTTTCAGTTCCATTAATGTTTAGAAGAGCGTTCGCTGCCGCATGGCTGCGGATAGCGTGCCTTCATCGAGGTAATCAAGCTCGCCGCCGACCGGCACGCCATGCGCCAGCCGGGTCACTCGGACATTGGCCTCTTGAAGCAGATCGGTGATGTAGTGCGCCGTGGTCTGGCCATCCACGGTTGCATTCAGCGCCAGGATGATCTCGTTCACCTGCGGATCATGCGCGCGCGCCACGAGCTGATCGATGGTGAGATCCTGCGGGCCGACGCCGTCGAGCGGCGACAGCGTCGCGCCAAGGACGTGATAGCGGCCATTGGTCGCGTTCGCCCGTTCCAGCGCCCAGAGATCGGCGACGTCGGCAACCACGACGATGATGGAAGGATCGCGGCGCGGATCGGTGCAGACCGTGCAGGGATTCTGCGTATCGATATTGCCGCAGGTCTTGCAGACCTGGATCTTGTCGATCGCCACCTGCAGCGCCGAGGCCAGCGGCGTCATTAAGGCTTCGCGCTTCTTGATCAGGTGCAGCGCCGCGCGCCGGGCCGAGCGCGGACCGAGGCCCGGCAGCCGCGCCAGAAGCTGGATCAGGCGCTCGATTTCAGGTCCGGCGACGCTTGCGGCCATTTCAGGTGAGACCGAGCCCGGGCGGCAGGCCGAGCCCGCCGGTGAGCGCCTGCATCTTCTCCTGCACCGCGAGTTCCGCCTTACGCCGCGCGTCATTATGCGCAGTGACCAGGAGGTCTTCGAGGATCTCGCGTTCCTCCGGCTTCATCAGCGACGGATCGATCCTGACGCCCTTGACCTCCATCTTCGCGCTCATGCGCACCGCGACGAGGCCGCCGCCGGAAATGCCCTCGACCTCGACGTTGCCGAGTTCTTCCTGCATCGCCTGCATCTTGGACTGCAACTGCGCCGCCTGCTTCATCATGCCGAGAAAATCAGCCATCGGTGGTCCCTTCAATGTGTTCGCGCATGATCTCCGCGCCAACGCTGCGCGTTTGTCGCGAAGGAAAAACCGGCCCCACTCTTCCGGATCATGTTAGTCGTCGCTGTCGCCGCTCTCGATGGGGTCTTCGCCGACAATATCGGTCTCCGCCGGCTCGGCGGCAAGCCTGCGCACCTCGACGACCTTCGCGCCGGGAAAGCGGGCCAGAACCTCCTTCACCCGCGGATCGGCTTCGGCCGCGCGCTCGCGCTGGCTCTTCTCGGCGAGATTTTGCGAGCGAATGGTCGGTTGCCCGGCTTCGTTGGAGACGATCACGGTCCAGCGGCGGCCGGTCCATAGTTCCAGCTTGCGCGAGAGATCGGTGACGAGGCCGCGCGTGGCATGCGGCTCCAGCGCGATTTCGAGCTGTCCGTCCTCGATGCGCACCAGCCGCACATCCGCTTCGAGCGCGCCCTTGGTCATCAAATCGCGTTTCTCGCCGGCGAGCGCGAGAAGCTGCATGAAGCTGGTGATGCGGAGCGCAGGCGCCGATTGCGTCTCGGGCGCCGCAGCCTGCGGTCGCAGCGAGGCCTCCGCGCTGGCGCGGGGCGCCACGACGGAAGCACGCACCGGCGATGACGCGATCGAGGAGACGGGTGCCGATGGCGCAGCCCGCGACGTGGTCGCGCCGCCCGCGACCACCGGCGCCGCGCCGCCGCCGTTCTGCTCGATCATCCTGATGGCTTCGTCCGGCGTCGGCAGGTCGGCGACGTAGGCGATCCGCACCAACACCATCTCGGCGGCGGCGGCCGGACGGGTGGCGGTCTGCACCTCGGCGATGCCCTTGAGCAGCATCTGCCACATCCGCGACAGCACCCGCATCGACAGCTTGGCTGCGAACTCGCGGGCGCGGACGCGCTCGGTCTCGCCGAACGCCACGTTGTCGGCGGTAGCCGGCACGATCTTCACGCGGGTAACGAAATTGACGAATTCGGCGAGGTCGGACAGCACCACGACCGGATCGGCGCCGACATCATATTGCGCGCGGAATTCGGTGAAGGCGGCCGCGATATCGCCGCGCCCCAGCGAATCGAACAGGTCGATCACCCGGGTGCGATCGGCAAGCCCGAGCATCTGCCGCACTTCCTCCGCGCGCACGGTTCCGGCCGCATGCGCGATCGCCTGGTCGAACAACGACAGCGAATCGCGCACCGAGCCCTCCGCGGCGCGCGCGATGATGCCGAGCGCTTCCGGCTCGACCTCGACGCCTTCCTTGGCCGCGATGTTACTGAGATGCTTCATCAGCACATCGGCCTCGACCCGGCGCAGGTCGAAACGCTGGCAGCGCGAGAGCACCGTGACCGGGACTTTGCGGATTTCCGTGGTGGCAAAGACGAACTTGGCGTGCTCCGGCGGCTCTTCGAGCGTTTTCAGGAACGCGTTGAAGGCCGCGGTCGAGAGCATGTGGACTTCGTCGATGATGTAGACCTTGTAGCGGGCGCTCGCCGGTGCATAGCGCACGCTGTCATTGATCTGGCGGACATCGTCGACGCCGGTGTGGGACGCGGCGTCCATCTCCAGCACGTCCATGTGCCGGCTTTCCATGATCGCCTGGCAGTGCAGGCCGAGCACGGGCATCTGGATGCTCGGCCCCTTCACCGATCCGTCGGGCAATTCATAGTTCAGCGCACGGGCCAGAATGCGGGCGGTGGTGGTCTTGCCGACCCCGCGCACCCCGGTCAGGATCCAGGCCTGCGGGATTCGTCCGGTCTCGAACGCGTTCGAGACCGTGCGCACCATGGCCTCTTGGCCGATCAGATCGTCAAAGCTGGAGGGGCGGTATTTGCGCGCCAGCACTCGGTATGGCTTTGCCGCTTCGAAGCCGGCCTGGCCGGCGCCTTCAGCCTGATTCGGGGGAGCGCCAGCGTCGTTCATTGGTCGATCCGCAATTGAATGTCTCTCGGGCCGGCTTTGCGGAAAGGAGCGGGATCAAACGCAAAACCGCGGAACAGCCCGCGCTCTGCGTGATTCGCTCTAAAAACAGGTAGGAGACTGACGAGCGACCCGATCCGGACCTCGTTAGGGCTGCTTCCTTCCGGACCTGACCCGGTTGGCGAGTGGCTCGTCCACCGCCAATCTCCCGATCCCTATTTGGGGCCAAAAGGACCGGAAAGCAAGCCGGTCTTAGCCCCGTCATACCCCGCCACCGAGTCTCGCCTTCGGCGAGCCCGATGACAGGCTCCGGCGGGGTATCCAGTACGCCCGCGCCCTCACGGCTTGAGCACCGCTATCGCGGAATACTGGATCATCCGCTTTCGCGGATGATGACGCCTTGAAATGACGTTGCGAGCGGTGTCCATTTCAGGTCACTTTTGGCCCGACGTCATCGGATCAGCGATGGCCGCACTGGAACCCACATGCCCTCTGACACCTCCGCCTGGTCACTGCACGCACGCCTGAAGGAAGACACCATCGACATCGGCGACCTGCCGCTCTGCCGGGTGCTGGTCATCAAGGATGCCAATTACCCCTGGCTGTTGTTGGTGCCGCGCCGCGCGGGCGCGGTGGAGATCATCGACCTTGAGGAGGTCGAGCAGGCGCAGCTCATGACCGAGATCACCCGCGTCGCGCGCGCCCTGAAAGAAATCACCAAATGCGACAAGCTGAACATCGCAGCGCTCGGCAATGCGGTGCCGCAGCTTCACGTTCACATCATCGCGCGCCGTACCACGGACACCGCTTGGCCGCGGCCGGTATGGGGTGTGGTGCCGCCGCTGGCGCATGATGCCGAAGAAGTGCAGAATTTCATCAGCGCGCTTCGCCGCAAGATCTGGTTGGGTTGAAGAATAGATGTCAGCATTCAATAACTTTCCGCTGGGGCAGCCGGCCTTCGTCACCAATGTTCTCGACCGCGCCGCGCATCTGCGTCTCAATGAGGAGAAGCTGTTCGCGCTGGAAAGCCGCGGCGACGCCCGCGCTTACGTGATCTACCGCGACTCGCTGGTGGTGAAGCAGGAGGAAAGCGGCCCGCGGGCGCTGCTTTCGGTCGAGGAGGCGCTGAAATTCGGCGCCAATCCAGGCACGGTGTTCCTGGGACTGCGCGATGGCGCGCCGGTATTCGGCATGGGCATTGCGCCGCAGGCAGCGGAAAATCTGGTTGGCCGCAGCGATGTCGCTGTTACCGAACTGCGCGGCATGGCGATGCAGGGCACCGTCCCACCCGACCAGCTCTCGGCGATCGCGATGGCAAAATCCATGGTGACCTGGCACCAGCGCCACGGCTTTTGCGCCAATTGCGGCGCGCGTACCGCGATGAAGGAGGGCGGCTGGAAGCGCGTATGCCCGAGCTGCAAGGCCGAGCATTTTCCGCGCACCGATCCTGTTGTCATCATGCTGGTGACCCACGGCGACAGATGCCTGCTCGGCCGCCAGAAGCAATTCCCTCCAGGCATGTATTCCTGCCTCGCGGGTTTCGTCGAAGCCGCCGAGACCATCGAGGACGCGGTCCGGCGCGAGATCTTCGAGGAGTCGGGAATCCGCTGCACCGAGGTCAATTATTACATGACGCAGCCCTGGCCCTATCCATCATCCCTGATGATCGGATGCACCGCGCGCGCAACCAATGAGGAGATCATCGTCGACCGCACCGAGCTCGAGGATGCGCGCTGGTTCGATCGTGCGGAAGCGACCTTGATGCTCAAGCGGCAGCATCCCGATGGCCTGGCTGGTCCACATCCTTTCGCCATAGCCCATCATCTGGTCGGACGTTGGCTGCATGGGGGAGACGTCGCGGGCGCATAGTGCCCCCGCAACACACTGAAGTTGAACAGTTTTTGGGGCAGGACCAGAGCGCTCGCCCGGTCGAGAGCAGCCAATAGGCTTGCTTTAGAAGATTTTTCTATATATGAGGGATTTAACCTCCTCATATGGAACTTTCTTCTCATGACCGAGCTCGCCGTATCGCTGCATGACGCCAACCGCCGGCTTGACGCCATTGACCGCAAAATCCTGACCGTGCTGCAGGAGGACGCTTCTCTCTCGGTTGCCGAGATCGGCGATCGGGTCGGCCTGTCCTCCACTCCTTGCTGGAAGCGCATCCAGCGGCTCGAGGCGGATGGCGTGATCCTGCGCCGGGTCGCCCTGGTCGACCAGAACAAGATCGGGCTCGGCATCACCGTGTTCGTGTCGGTCGAGAGCTCCGACCATTCCGAGGCCTGGCTGCGCAAATTCGCTGACGCGGTGAGCGCCATGCCTGAAGTGATGGAGTTCTACCGGATGGCCGGCGACGTCGACTACATGCTGCGCGTCGTCGTCGCGGACATGTCGAGCTATGACATCTTCTACAAAAAGCTGATCAGCGCCGTGCCACTGAAGAACGTCACCTCGCGCTTTGCGATGGAGAAGATCAAGTCGGTGACCGCGCTGCCGGTGCCGGCGGCGTAGAAGAGGATTGCCTCACTCGAGCCGCTGCTACAAGTCGTCATACGCGGGCTTGACCCGCGTATCCATCGATCTTCGCAAAGAGTCCCTTTCCGGATGGATTGCCGGGTCAAGCCCGGCAATGACGAGGTGAAGACGTTCTCAAATCTTCTGATTGTACTCACCCACCTCCGGATGCGTGCGCAGCACGCTATCCACCGTCTCGAACATGTCGCGCATGCGCTGCTCGCTGACCGGGCTTTCGACCACCACCACGAGCTCCGGCTTGTT